>CBFGIH010000096.1:4942-5976 GCA_965648775.1 Caldifarciminota bacterium
CATTTTCGGTGTTTTTAACCGTTTGCCCTTCAAATATTTCATTACGCCTGTCCTGGAAGGCCATGCTTCCGCCGAGCACCTTGATTTCACGAGCCACGCCCTGGACGTGTTCAGCCCCGTAGCTGGCATTTCCATGCTCTGCCTGCTCATTGCCCTGATCCTGCATTTGTACGGCTGGAACAAGGGTGGTAAAAAAGCTTATCTGGCATCAGAGCCGATCCACAAACTACCGGTCATGAAACAGTTGTATGATTGGTCGGAAGCGCGTTATTATGATCTTTATGAACACGGCATCCGTTTTCTCACCGGGTTATCACGGATCCTTTATCTCGGCGTGGATCGCACGATTGATTTCATCTACGAAAAGGTCATCACGGCCGTCGGCCGGTCTGCTTACCGCGCTCTGCAGTGGGCGCACAACGGGCACTACGCTAATTACCTCGCCTGGTGCCTGGCCGGGCTGATCGCGGTCGTGGGTTTGGTAACCATGCTCCTGAAATGATATTTCCGCTCATTGTCGTGCCCTTGATCATCGCCAGTTTCATGCCGATCATTGGCCGTCTGTCCCGGCGCTTCATGCCTGATCTTCTGGCCAATCTCACCTTCTTATTCCTGCTTGTTTATTCTATCCTGCTCACGCGTCAGTTTTTCACTGAAGGTCCAATCATTTCCCATCTGGTATTTTTACAGCATGAACTCAGCATTTTAATGGCGCTGGACGGCTATAGCATCTTCATGCTCATCACGGTTGCCCTGGTTACCCTCTGCGCCGGCATCTTCTCCGTTAATTACATGGAACACTATGGTTCCAAGGCCAGTTACTATTCGCTGCTTTTAATCATGGTCGCGGGCATGAATGGTTTGATTCTGGTTCATGATCTGTTTCAAGTGTACTTGTTCCTTGAAGTAGCGGCCATCGCCTCATATGGTCTTGTCGCCTTCGGCCTCGGTCACGATGAACTCGAGGCATCGTTCAAGTATTTGATGTTGTCCGCGGTTTCTTCGGGGTTCATTTTAATCAGCATCGCCATCAT
>CBFGIH010000097.1:0-5928 GCA_965648775.1 Caldifarciminota bacterium
ATTACAGGAAGACCGGTCAGGTTTTTCCTTCTTGAATCAAAACCCGGTGGTCATGAGATCGTCTGGTGGGGGGATGATCAATCCAGCCGGTCGGTTCCAGCCGGTATTTATCTGGTGGAACTCACGGCCGGCCGCCGGCAATTAACCGCAAAAGTATTGATCCTGCGCTGATCATCGGCTGAATATGCGGCGTCGGTAGTCATCAATTTCCTTCAAACCGAGGATCCGACCGACAAGGTAAAACACGAGGCATGCTAAACAACCGCTGATCATGAGATTCAATAACTGAAAGCCGAAAGCGGTTGAGATCTGGCTCAGAATTGAATTCAACCACCAACCGGTCAGTCCTGCCACCGCCGAAGCGATAACCAGCCGCATGAAGAATTTAACCAGCGGCCATAATTCGCAATCACCAATTTTTTTCGGCAGGGCGGCCATGAGCACGCTCACATTCGCCAGGGCCGCGGCGGAGATGGCCAGAGGAAACGCCTGAAAACCAAGTGCCCGCATGAGCAGGAGGTTCAATCCGACATTGACGGCGATGCCCAGAAAACTGGCGAACATGGGAGTTTTTGCATCCTGATAGGCATAGAAAACCGCGGCTAAATTGCGGATGCTAGCGGTGAAGGGAATGCCGATCATATAGAGGATCAGGGCCTGACTCGTGGCCAGGGTGTCATACCCGGTGTAGCGGCCATGCTGATAGATGATGCGGGTGACCGGCAGGGAAAGAAAAATAATAATGCCCGAAGTCGAGACCGTCAGCAAGAGCACCATCTTTAAGGAATCCAAGAGCGTATTTTTAACCTCACTCGTCCGATTCTCACTGACCAACCGGGACAGCGCGGGCAGGGCAACCGTGCCCACGGCAATGCCGAACAAACCAAGCGGCAGATGCATGATCCGGAAGGCGTTATTCAACCAGGTCATGCTCCGTTCGCCCAGGAAGGATATGATGGTCGTGCTGATTGCGGTGTTGATGATAACGCCGGAAAGACCGAGCGCCACCGGCAGGAAAAGTTTTAGTGTTTTGTGCAGAGCCGGATCTTTAAAATTAATATAAAAATGATAGTGGAATCCTTTTTGATACAGACGGGGGATCTGGATTAAAAATTGAAAAAGACCGCCGATGAGAACGCCATAAGCCATGCCAAAAATCGGATCGACCCGCTGATGCACTAACCAGCCATAGGTGAAAAACGGAACCGCGATGGCGAAAAGGTTAAAAAAGGCGGGCGCGACCGATGGGATAAAAAAATCTTCTTCGGTGTTGAGATAACTCATGGCCCAGGCCGCAAGTGCGACCAGCAATAATATGGGAAACATGATTGCGGTCAGGTTCACGGTCAGCGCAAATTTTTCCGGCGCCGCGCCATAGCCGTAAGCGATAAGCCGGACCAAAAGCGGTGACAGGACGACGCCGGCAATGGCTACCGCGCCGACAATTATGGCCAGGACATTGAAAACATTGCTGGCCATGAGATTCTGGGCTTCTTTCCCTTTTTTTCTTTCCTCGGCGAGAACAGGGATAAATGCCGCGGAGAGGGCGGTTTCCGCGAACAGGTCGCGCAAAAGATTGGGAATCCGGAAGGCGGCAATGAAGGCATCCGTGGACCGGCCCGCCCCGAAAAGGTAGGCCTGGACCGATTCCCGGGCTAAACCGAGAATACGGCTCACCGCGGTGCCGATGGTAAAGGATCGGACGCCCCGGGCGATATCGGGCATGTTTTATTATACGAAAGTAAAAGACATTGTCAATTCTAAGGGGAAATTTAAACCCTGCTATGCCGTTATATTTCTTGTTGACACAGCTTACTTGCTAGATATAATTCAGGTAGAGGACATTGTTAAATTTTACGGGCTTTAACCTCACCAAATATAACATAAGGAGGATTTGATGAAACCAAAAATCGGCATCAACGGCTTCGGCCGTATCGGCCGGCTGGTTTTTCGTGCCGGCTACCAATCCGATGTTTTTGACATTGTCGCGATCAACGATATCACTGATGCTAAAACCCTGGCGCATTTGTTGAAATATGATTCGGTGCATCGGATTTTCAACGCTGCGGTCGAAGCCAAAGATGACAGTCTGGTCGTGAACGGCAAGGCCTACCAGGTGCTGACCGCCAAGGATCCCGCGCAACTGTCCTGGAAAGATCTGGGCGTTGAATACGTCATTGAATCCACTGGTAAATTCACGGAGCGGAGTCAGATCGAACAGCACCTGAAAAACGGCGCCAAAAAAGTGGTGGTTTCGGCACCGGCAAAAGGCGAACCGAAAATTCCAACCATTGTCATGGGCATCAACGAAGCCGCCTATGATCCCCAAAAAGACATAATAATTTCCAATGCTTCCTGCACCACTAACTGCTTTGCGCCGCTGGTAAAGGTTTTGCACGAGAACTTCCGGATTAAGAGGGGATTCATGACCACAATCCATGCTTACACCAACGACCAGCGCATCCTGGATTTGCCGCACAAGGATTTGCGCCGGGCACGGGCCGCGGCGGTTTCCATGATTCCGACTTCGACCGGTGCGGCTCGAGTGATCGGTGATATCTTTCCCGAACTCAAGGGAAAACTGGATGGTGTTGCTATCCGGGTACCGACGGCGGATGTTTCCCTGGTAGATTTTGTTGCCGAATGCGAAAAGGAAGCCACGAAAAAGGACGTCAACGAGGCCTTCAAGAAAGCCGCGGCCGGTCCGCTGAAGAAATATCTGGAATACTGCGATAAACCTTTGGTCTCCGTGGACTTTCTTGGCAATCCCGCTTCATCCATCTTTGACGCGGAGTTGACCATGACCAGCGGCAGCACGATCAAAGTTTTCTCCTGGTATGATAACGAATGGGGTTATTCGGTTCGGATTGTTGATTTGCTGGAATATATGATAAGAAGGGATCATGCCTAAACTGACGGTCAAAGATCTCAATCTGTTGGGGAAAAAAGTTTTCATCCGGGTTGATTTCAACGTTCCCCTGGACGAACAGCAGCGGATTACGGATGATACCAGAATCCGGGCATCACTACCCACCATTGAATACGTGATCACTAACGGCGGCGCGGCGATCCTGGCCAGTCATCTGGGCCGGCCCAAGGGGAAACCGAATCCAAAATACAGCCTGGCGCCCGTTGCCGATCGGCTGGCAAAACTGCTGGGCCGGCCCGTGAGGTTTGCGAAGGATTGCGTGGGTGCAGAAACGGTCAGCATGGTTAAGACCTTAAATCCCGGTGAGGTCATCCTGCTGGAAAACCTCCGTTTTTATCCCGGCGAAGAACAGAATGATCCGGTTTTTTCCCGGCAGCTGGCAGACCTGGCCGACCTTTATGTCAACGACGCCTTTGGCTCGGCGCATCGGGCTCACGCGTCGGTGGAAGGCATGGCGCATTGCTTTGATGCTCCTGCCGCGGGTTTTCTCATGGAAAAAGAGTTGACCTTCCTGGGCAATGCCTTGCAAAATCCCCGGCGGCCGCTGCTGGCAATCATCGGCGGGGCCAAGGTCTCCACCAAGATTGGCGTCATCAGGCACCTTTTAACCTTAGTGGACCAGCTGGTGATCGGCGGCGGCATGTGTTTTACTTTTTACAAAGCGCGGGGCTTAGAAATCGGCGCTTCCCTGGTTGAGGATGATTTTCTGGAGACCGCCCGGGAGTTCCTGGGCAATCCGAAACTCTATCTGCCGGTCGATGTGCTGGCCGCGGTGGAACCTAAAGCCGGAGCGAAATCGCAGACGGTAAGCGTGCAAGCCATTCCGGCCGGTCAATACGGAGTGGACATCGGACCGGACTCTATCCGCGAAATCAAAAGTTATATCCAGCAGGCGGGAACCATTGTCTGGAACGGACCCCTGGGAATTTTCGAGATCGATGATTTCTGTCAGGGCACGGAGTCGGTAGCGCGGGCGGTCGCGGAAGCAACCGGCCAGGGTAAAATCACCATCGTCGGCGGCGGTGACACGATTGCGGCTTTAGTCAAATTTGGCCTGCAGGACCGGGTCAGCCATGCTTCAACCGGCGGCGGCGCATCGCTGGAGTTCCTGGAGGGAATAGAATTGCCGGGCGTCAAGGCCCTTAAAAATCGCTAAGCCGCGGCTAGCCCGGACGATAATTTATATAAAATAAAAACGGAGGATGCGTGGAACCAATCATTGCCGGCAACTGGAAAATGCACACCACGCCCCCTGAGGCGCGGGACCTGGTTCAAAAACTACTGGCGGCAACCGGAGAGATCCATGGACGAACGGTGGTGATCGCGCCGCCGTTCACATCCCTCATGACGGTTGCCGAGGTGATCCGCAACACGTGTTTCAAACTTTGCGGCCAGAACATGCACCAGGAAAAAAAAGGTGCGTTCACCGGTGAGGTGTCCGGCATTTTTCTCAAGGCGCTGGGCTGCGAGTATGTCATCATCGGTCATTCTGAGCGCCGGCACCTCATGGCCGAGAACGATGCGCTGATCAACGCCAAACTGAAAACCGCCTTGGCGATAGGTCTCATCCCTATTTTCTGTGTCGGCGAGACGGGACCGGAACGCGAGGCGAATCAAACCGAAACCGTGATCACGCGGCAGCTCGATCTCGGCCTGATGGATATCCGCGAGGAAATCCATAAAATCATTATTGCCTATGAACCGGTATGGGCGATCGGCACAGGTAAAACCGCCACGCCCGGCCAGGCAGCAGAAGTGCATCGCTTCATTCGCCGTCATTTTGCCAAACCAGTAACCATTCTTTACGGCGGCAGTGTCAAGGCCGATAATATTGATCAGTTGATGGCGGAAAAAGATTTAGATGGTGTGCTGGTCGGCGGCGCCAGCTTGAAACCGGAGGAATTTGCCCGGATAATCAATTTTCGGTCTTCCCGTCCGTCGTCCTCAAGACCAGTCCCGGCCGGTTGATGCCGGTCTTGACTTTTAAGATAATCTATGTATAATCATAATTCAAGCTTTTAAGGAGATATAATGTACGGGATTATCTTATTTTTTCATGTCATTATCTGCATCCTGCTGATCATTGTGGTTTTGGTCCAGCAGACAAGGGGCGCCGGTATTTCCAGCGTGTTCGGCGGCGGTGGCGGATCAGATTCCCTTTTCGGCGGCAAGGGTGCAACGCCTTTTTTTATCAAAATGACTTCGGGACTGGCGATTGGGTTTTTCTTTACTTCCCTGATTCTCGTCATGCTTTCCCGGCGGCCCCTACCGCAGAGCGCTGTGGAAAAAGGATTGAACCAGGAAACACCCGCTACTGCGCCCGCGGCGCCGGGGATTCCTCAGGATCAATCTCCGACTATCCCTCAAGAACCCACGGGAGATAAATAATGTACGCCGTGCTGAGGGCCAAGGGTTTTCAATACTTAGTGACCAAGGGTGACCGGATAAAAATCCCTGCCCGGATCGGCGAAACGGGCAAGACCGTGGAATTTGAAGAGGTTTTAATGATCAAGAATGGAGATAAGACCGATTTTGGCCGGCCGCTGGTGAAAGGGGCAAAAATCAAGGGGATCGTGCGCCGGCAGGGCAAGTCCGCCAAGAAAATTGTTTATAAATTCATCCGGCGGGAGAATTACCGCCGTAAGCGCGGACACCGCCAGGACTTTACTGAAGTTGAGATTACGGACATTGTTACCTGAAGGAGCAAGCAATGGCGCATAAAAAAGGTGTCGGTGTTTCCCGAAACGGCCGTGATTCCTGCGGCAAGCGCTTAGGCGTAAAAAAATTTGACGGTCAAATGGTTGAAATCGGCACCATGATTGTTCGCCAGCGCGGCAGCCGGATACACGCGGGTTTGAATGTCGGCGTCGCCAGTGATTACACCCTTTATGCTTTGGCCCGGGGCCGGGTAAAATTTAGCTACACCCGGGGCGGCAAGCGGGTGGTGTCAATCGTGCCGAATTAAAACAATTCTAACCCGTTCGATAATACTTCCCATA
>CBFGIH010000098.1:0-2502 GCA_965648775.1 Caldifarciminota bacterium
AGCCGACCACCGGTCTTCATTTTCACGATGTCAAACTGCTGTTGACGGTTTTACAGCGCCTGGCCGACCGGGGCAACACCGTGGTGGTGATCGAACACAATCTGGAAGTGATCAAATGTGCCGATTGGATAATTGATCTGGGCCCGGAGGGAGGCGAGGCAGGCGGCCAGGTAGTCGCCTGCGGCACGCCCGAAGAAATAACTCGCATTAACCGTTCTCATACTGGCCGATTCCTCAAGAAAGTGCTCGGCACGGTATAGCACAATCATTCAATCCGCACGATTTTGCAAACCGAGGACTCGGCGCCGGCTTCCATCCGGCAAAAATAAATGCCCGGCGGCACCCGGCAACCGGTTTGATCCCGGCCGTCCCACGACCACATACTGGGTTTGGAACCGATCGGACGAGCCCGGGGAAAGTCTTTCACTATTTTACCAGTTATGTCGTATATTCTCAATTTTATGCTTCCGGCGCCGGGCCGGGCGCAGATCGTAAGGTTATTCCGGAACGGGTTGGGCTCGATGATTAACGGCCGGCTGGTTGAGACTGGTTGTGACGGTTCCTGGACGACGTTGCCCAGGTCAACATAAAAGGAAATTGAGTCGTCCGCCGTGCTCACCGCTGAAATTCTCAAGCCGCCAGGACTGCCGTCGTGGAGAAAACTGGAGGGATTAGTTGAATCGTTAATCGCGGTCCGTCCGACATTGGCGCTGAAATGCGCGCTGTTGATGCTGCCGTTGGTGGTCGGCGTTCCGTCCGGCCGGTAGATATACACTTCGTCAAAGATCGTGGTGCCATCATATGAAGCATTGCCCTGCCCGGCAAAATCATCGTTGATCCGGTAGACGAGCAGACCCGAGCCCGGCAGGCTGTTTTCAAAAGTTCCGGTTTTGCGGCGATACTCGACCACGAAGTATTCGCGGGAGGAATTGGGGGAAGCAATCCGGTAAGCATTTTTGACGGCGGAGGTAATCGGTCGAACCCAATAGGTACCGGAAACCGTGATTGGCGGAATCGAGGAGATCCAGCCCGTGTAATAATTTTTCATGTACGCGCCCATGTGCGTCGGTGGATTGGGAGTCGAACACATGACATCCCAGGTCCCGCAGGGAGAAAGGTTGGTGCCATAGTAATAATGATAGAGGTCAGGATAACCGACCGAGTGGCCCATTTCATGCACGAGCACGGCCACGTCGCTGTGTTGTTTCAGGAAGAGTTCCAGCTGCAGGTTATAATCCCACACCCGTTTGCTGTTGATGTACGCGGCATAGGTGTACAGCGCCCAGCGGTGGGGCCAGAGCAGGTCTGCCCAGTTTGAATGATCTCCCCGGATGATGAAACAGACATTGTCCACGCGGCCGTCATTGTCCGCATCGATGTTTAACCCCGGCGGAACCTGGCTGGCGATGGCGTTCACGGCGTCTCTTAGTAATCCGTGTTCCCTGGTCCGGCGCTCGGTGTCGTTCTGATAGCCATCCGGATTGCTGCTGGCATTGTAGGGAAGATAATAATTTCGGTTATGACTATCCTGATACGAGACCGTAAAAATCCCGGGTAGCGGATAATGGGTGCTGGACACGAACAGGGCGTTGTAACTCGCTTCCACGAAGTAATTATACATGGAACTGGTGCCGCTGGCGCTGTTGTTGAACATGCGGTTGTAATAAGCGATGGAGTCGGAGAATTCCGCCTGATCAGCAAAGCGGATATAGATCACCAGGTTATTGATCGTGCCGGTCGGCGGCGCTTCGGCGCCTTCTCCGGCCATGTAAGGATAACGCTGGCGCTGTTGTTGGATTTGATCGGCCGGAAGATCCAGGCCGGGCGTCAAACCCGCCTCCCGCGGATCATCGCGGCCGGCCCGCAGGTCCGTGGCGGCCAGTTCGGCGCCCTTGCGGACGGCGTACACATAAAAACCGGTCTGTGGATCCTGGATAATCGTGAAATTGTTATCATCATGCAAGCGCAGGTGAAATTCATCACCGCTTAAATAACCGTTGAAAATTAATCCGTCGGGTTGGATAACCGTGTGGGGAAGGTGATCAACCGGCACCGGCCAAGATAACCGGCTTGCGATTAGCAGAGAAAAAAGTAAAATCGGGGCAAAAGTGGTTCGCTTCATATTAACGCTCCTTTCGAACAATTGTATTGACTTTCCCCTTGGTGCTGGGTAGTATATGTCGAGGTGAAAAAGATGAAATCGAAAGGAAAAGAGCAAAAAATCCACGATCGGGCTGGGTTCACGCGGGAAAGGGAGCGGCTGAATAAAATTGTCATGAAGTATGCGGGGCCGGGCATCAGGAGATTTTACGGTCTTGATCATCAGGCGTTTTTATCGGGTGCGCTCCCGGCCAAGACCAAGGAGCTCATCGGCCTGGTCGCTTCGCTGGTCCTGCGCTGCGACGATTGCATTCGGTATCACCTCCAGCAGTGCGCAAAGCAGGGTTTGTCTGATCCGGAACTGACCGAGGCGCTCAATATCGGTTTGCTCATCGGTGGTTC
>CBFGIH010000098.1:2512-5910 GCA_965648775.1 Caldifarciminota bacterium
CCCCACCTGCGCCGGGCGTTCGAATTTTGGGATGAGATCCAGCGCAGCAATAAACATAAATACAAGGCGGATAGTCTATAATTAATGAACCAGGGGAAATTGGCAGAATGGATTTAAGAACCTTCTATCAGGTTAGTTACGGTTTGTACATCGTCAGCGCCCAATCCCGCGGACATTTGAACGGGCAGATTGCCAACACCGTTTTCCAGATTACCGCGGAACCGCCGACCCTGGCGGTGAGTATAAACCGTCAGAACCTGACCCATGATTTCATCAGCGCTGCCCGGGCTTTCACGATTTCCATCCTCGGTCAGGATACCCCTATGCCGTTTATCGGCCGATTTGGTTTTAAGAGTGGACGCGATCTTGATAAATTCGCGGATGTGAAATACCGGTTGGGCGCGACCGGTCAGCCGATCGTGCTCGAGCATGCGGTCGGTTATTTTGAATTAGAGTTGATCAACTATCTGGACGTCGGCACGCATACCATTTTTATTGGCCGGGTCGTGGCGGCGGAGCGCCTGAGCGACGAAAGGCCTTTGACCTACGAGTATTATCATGAGGTGAAAAAGGGCCAGGCCTCGCGGCAGGCACCTACTTATATCGATCCGAAAATTTTACAACCAGCCGTTAACAAGGAGAAACCAAACATGACTGAATATGTCTGCAAGGTATGTGGTTACATCTATGACCCCCATCGTGGTGATCCGGATAACGGCGTGAAGCCGGGTACGCCTTTCGAGGCGCTGCCCCACGGTTGGGTTTGTCCGATCTGCGGCGCAGATAAAGACCAGTTCGAAAAAAGAGGTTGATCATGGCGCTGCGCATGCTCCGCGATGGGATCTGGTCCGTGGGCGCTGTTGACTGGGACCGTCGGTTATTTGATGAACTGATTCCCCTGCCGGAGGGTACTTCCTACAACTCCTATTTAATCAAAGGCCGTGAAAAAACCGCTTTGCTGGATACGGTTGATCCCACCAAGCAGGCAGTTTTATTTCGCCACTTGCGAGAGTTGCAAGTAGACCGCATTGATTACCTGGTGGTCCATCACGGGGAGCAGGATCATTCGGGAACCATTCCTGGAATCATGAATTTGTATCCGGAAGCCAGGATTCTCTGCACGCCAAAATGTCAGGAAATCCTGCAAACCCATCTGGCCGTGCCCGCGGCCCGGATCTTGGCGGTGCCGGATCGGGAAAGGGTCGATCTGGGCGGAAAAACGCTGGAGTTTCTGCACGCGGCCTGGGTCCACTGGCCGGACACGATGTTCACTTACGTGGCCGAAGAACGCATTCTTTTCACCTGTGATTTTTTAGGCGCGCACCTGGCGACGAGCGATCTTTATGTTACGGACCAGCCGGCATTGTACCGCAGCGCCAAGCGCTACTACGCAGAAATTATGATGCCCTTCCGTTCGAGTATCCGCCAGCATCTGGATCGGATCAAGGAATTGCCAGTATCGGTCATCTGTCCCAGCCATGGGCCGGTCCTCGATCAACCCCGTTTGATCATCGATGCTTACCGCGATTGGATTTCAGACCGCGTGGCCAATGAAGTAGTCTTGCCTTTTGTCTCCATGCATGGCAGTGTGCAGGCCATGGTTGAGCATTTCACGGACGCTTTGATCCAGCGGGGTATCCGGGTTATGCCTTTTAACCTGACCCGGACTGATATCGGCGAATTGGCCATGGCCCTGGTCGACGCCGCCACGATCGTCATCGCCACGCCGACCGTGCTCACCGCCGCGCACCCGGCTGCCGCATTCGCGGCCTATCTGGTAAACGTCTTGCGGCCCAAGGCTAAATTTATTTCCTTGATCGGTTCCTACGGGTGGGCCGGCCGGATGCCAGAAACGATCAAGAGCCTGCTGGCTAATTTGAAGGCTGTTTTTCTGGAACCGGTGGTAATTCGCGGTTTTCCTGGTCCCGAAGAATACGCGGCCCTGGACCGGCTCGCGGCCGAGATTCAGGATCAGCATCGCGCAGTTGCTGCTTGTTCGTAAACAGAAAATTAAAGGAGGAACAAAATGAAACGTCTGGATGTGTTCAAGTGCGAGATATGCGGCAATATTGTCGAACTGATGCATGTCGGCGGCGGCGAATTGGTTTGCTGCGGTCAGCCGATGAAGGCCATGAAGGAAAATACCGTGGATGCTTCCCGGGAGAAACACGTGCCGGTGATAGAAAAAGTAAGCGGCGGTTTCAAAATCAAAGTCGGCAGCGTGCCGCATCCCATGGAGTCGAAGCATTATATCCAGTGGATTGAGGCTATTGCCGGCGAACGGGTATGCCGATATTTTCTCAAGCCCAATGAACCCCCGGAGGCGTTTTTCCCCATTCCCGGCGATACGATCATGGCCCGTGAATACTGCAATCTGCATGGACTCTGGAAGAGCTGATCATTAAAAGGAAACGGATATGGGTAATTTGTTCTGTGCTAACGAAGTCATTGAAATGGGCATCCAGATTCTCGAAAACGGACGTGATTATTACCAGTACATTGCCCGCTTGACCAAAAACCGAGAGATCAAGGAAACTTTTAACTGGTTGATGAAGGAAGAAGAGCGGGAGATCAACTCCTTTCGGGAGATCCTGGGCAGTGTTGAAAAATGCGAACCTTTTGAAATCTATGACGGCGAGTATGCTTCCTACATTAAATCGCTGACCGAAACATATAAGTACAGCAAGGTCAACGAAGGTAAGGAGACGGTAAAAAGAATCAAGGATAATGGTGAGGCGATTGCCATGGCGGTTATGATTGAAAAAGACACCATGCTTTTTTTGCATGAATTGCAGAACGTGGTCCGGGAGAGAGAGCGGAAAGTGGTCAGCAAACTGATCAAGCGGATTCAGGAACACATCACCCGGCTTAATAAACTAAAGAAATGTCTGACCAGTGCTGACTTGAGCGCCTGCCTGTTATAAACAAAGAGCAGAGAAAAAGGTTTTGCCGGACCGGGAAAAGGAGTAATGGATGAATGTGATTGACGCCATAAATGCCCGGCGCGCCTACCGTTCACTGACGCCGGTGGTGGTCACCGAGGATTTGATCCGGGATCTGGCGGAATGCGGTCGGCTGGCACCATCCTGTTTCAATCACCAGCCCTGGCGTTTTGTTTTCGTCTACGATCCAGGGCAACTATCGAAAATGCAGTCTGCTTTTTCCCGGGGCAATGAATGGATGCGGCGCGCATCTCTGATCATCGTGGTTTTTACCCGGCCGGATCTGGATTGCCGAATGAAAGACGGCCGCGAATATTATTATTTTGACACGGGCATGGCCGTGGCGAACATGATCCTGCGCGCCACCGAGTTGGGTCTGGTCGCTCATCCAGTAGCGGGCTATGACCCGGCACGAATCAGGGAAATCCTGGAGATTCCAGCGGACATGCGAGTAAT
>CBFGIH010000099.1:0-5869 GCA_965648775.1 Caldifarciminota bacterium
GTTACATCGCGGATTTCTTCAGGTGAACCGATGTTATAAATGCAGGAGACCGATGCGACAATGATCACATCTGGTCGGGTCAGCAGGGCTGATGTTGCCCGCAGGCGGAGCCGTTCAATTTCCTGATTGATGGAGGCGTCTTTTTCAATGTACATATCCGTGGCAGGAAGGTACGCCTCCGGTTGATAATAATCGTAATAGGAAATGAAATACTCGACGCTGTTTTCCGGAAAGAAACTGCGGAGTTCGCTGTATAACTGGGCGGCCAGGGCTTTGTTGTGGGAGATGACCAGCGTTGGTTTCTGGATTTGTTCAATGACATTGGCAATGGTGAAAGTTTTACCCGAACCGGTGACGCCCAGGAGGGTCTGATACCTGACGCCGGTCCGCAGGCCAGCAACCAAACGGGCAATTGCCTCGGGTTGATCGCCGGCTGGTTTGTACGGCGAATGCAGTTTAAACGCCACGCCGCAGGATGCGGTACGACCGTTGATCGACGGCCAAACGCAGTTTTTGACCGACGGCGGTGAAGCGCTCGCCGGAGATCAGATCCAAATATGTTCCATCCCAGGCCGGTAGTTCCAGATAGGTGCTGGAGGAGCCAAAATTGATCACGGTGATGATGCCGCCGCGGTCATAAGCGTAAACGCGGTTCAGGTCATTGACGTAAAGCGTATAAAAATACTTCGTCGCGATCGCAGGATTGGTGGCACGGATATAAATAAGTTTCTTAATATCCAGCAGCAAATAACGGTTCTGTTGTTGAGTGTCCCAGTTGAAACAGCCCGGATTCAGGGGTGCGCCGTCCGCCAAGCCAATTTCATCACCGTAAAGAATATTCGGCGCGCCGCAGGCGGTGAAGATAAAGGCAAAAAATAGACGGATGGCGTCTTCCCGGCTGGTTTTGGCCAGCCGGGAAAAGTACGACGAAGTGTTCATCAGGGTAAGCACGTTGGACTGGGTTGGATTCATGACAAGAAAACGGCGGTAACTTTGATCGAACTCGGTAAGCGAGATTGAGTCGCGGATAAAAAAGTCATAGAGGAGACGGTTTAAATAAGCATGGTTGCTGCCGTCCAGGCCATCGCCGGTATTGGCTTGCGAATCGCTACCCAGCAAGAGCAGGTCCGGATATCTGTTTTTTATGCTCGTGCGCACTTCCCTCAAGAAATCATGGTTGATGCGTGTATCCTCACCGAGGTAAATTCCGTCAAAGCCGAAGCGGCTCCAGAAGTCAATATAGCTCAAGAGCCGGCTTCGCAGTTGCTGATCAGCGAGGTTGAGACGGGGCAGGCGGTAATCATTCAGCCAGCATTCATAATTTCCGGGAGCAGGTTTGGGCTGGTTGGTGGAAAAGAAAAACCATCCCCGGAAGCGCGAGACGCTGCCGGCTTGAAGAACATCGGCAAAAGGTGGAAAATCGATGCCCGTTTGGGTGACGGGGATGGAAAGGATAATCCGTTTCTGACGTTTGTGGATTTCGTTGATCAAAATTTTCAGGATCGCGGTATCACCTAAAGCCGGATCAACCGTCAGGTAATCCCGGGGGTTGAATTTATGATTTGATTGGCTGCTGAAGATGGGGGACAAGATCAGAACATCGACATTCAAAGAGTCCAGATATGATAATTTCAGGATGATCCCGGCGAGATCACCACCGTAACTGGCCCATTTATCCGGCGCACCGCCCCAGGTGAGCGTCCCCGGGGAATTGTTGGAAGCATCGCCATCATAAAAACCGTCCGGCATGATCGTGTAAAAGGTTTTACCCGAAGCCCATGCCGGAGTCTGGAATTCTATGGCGCGCGAAGTGAATTCGCCAGCAGGGGGCACGAGTACTGAATCAGCACCATGGGTGAGGAGAAAATGATAAACGAAAGAAGTGTCAAAACGGCCGATCTCGCCCTGGTAATAATCAAATGTTTCATCCTGATAGATTAAATCCAGGCGCATGGTTTTGGTCTTGGTGATAAGAAAAGCCTGTTCCGCGGCGTTCTTTTTCACTTTTATCCTTATTTCACCGCCAACCGGATTGGCGTAAAATATTTCATTGGCATTATGGGTGATATCAGCCAGAGTCAATGCCAGGGCCATGGGCCCGATCAAAGTCATCACCCATAACCGTATAATCTTATTCATATTAAAATGATATTTATAACTGCTTGAATGTCAAGCCTTTTTTCTCATCCACTTGACGTAAATGCCGTTTTGTGATATAATAAAAAATGAATAAAGAACGCGCATTTCTTTTAAAACAGACCGTGGGTGTTCTTTACGGTGGTTGGTCGTCAGAGCGCGAAATATCAATAAAGTCCGGTGCCTGTGTCCTGGCTTCCCTGATCAAGCAGGGGTTTAAGGCGAAAGGTATTGATATCACGAAAGATTTTTTCAGAAAGCGAATTGATTTTGATATTGCCTTTCTTGCTATGCACGGTAAACCGGGTGAAGACGGCACGATTCAAGGGGTGCTGGAATTCATGAACATCCCCTACACCGGTTCCGGCGTCGCTGGTTCCGCGATCGGCATGGATAAAATTCTCTCCAAGGCGATATTTAAAGCTAATGGGATACCTACTCCTGCTCATTATTACGAGGATGAGTTTGACGCAGATAAAATTATGGAACAACTGGGATTGCCGGTTGTGATCAAGCCGCGATCTGAAGGTTCCAGCGTGGGCATGGCGATCGTCGACACGAAAAAGAAAATGACCGCGGCGGTGAAAAGGATCCGCCGTCAATATCCGGATTTATTTTTTGAACGATACATCCCGGGTATGATGGCGACCTGTGGTATCCTGCACGAGGTACCTTTGCCGATACTGGAGATCGTACCTAAACAGCGGTCATTTTACGATTACCAGTCAAAATACACTCACGGCATGACCGAATATGTAATTCCCGCGCGCCTGCCGGAAACAGTATACAAGCAGGCACAAAACTATGCCCTGGCCGCGCACAAAGCGATCGGCGCCAGCGGTTTTTCCCGAGTTGATTTTATGTTTAACGCCGAGAACGAACCTTATGTGCTGGAAGTTAATACTATCCCCGGTCTCCTGACCGAATCAAATTTGCCCCTGGAAGCTCGGGCAATCGGCTTGAGTTACGACGAATTAATATATGAAATCCTGACCACGGCCCTGCCGCGGTGCCAGTTAAAATCAAAAAAGAAAACATAAACACCCTCTGTACCGCGTTCTAAATTTTCCCCGATATTTATGATTTGATCCCGGTTAAGCTTTCATAGATTTCCCGGGCTTCCCGCAATCCGTCTTCCCTGGTTGTGAGTTTTCCTTCCAGTTGTCGGTCCAGCAGTTCCTGCAGGATGGTTTTGAAAATTGGCCCGGGCTTCAGCCCCAGGGCAATCAGATCATGGCCGTTGATTAATCTTTGGATCCTGGGCTTGGCTTCATCCGCCCGCTGGATTTCGATCATTTTCTTCATTGTCTCTTCGAGGTGACGGGTTTTGCCGCCGGTGGCGTGACCGTCGGCCCAGGCGATCATCATGCAGCCCAGGTAGTCTTCACCCAGATCCCGCATGAAGCGCCGCATGGCCCGCTCCGTCAGTTCCTGAGAAGTTGACAGAAGATGCGGCCGCATGTGCTCCTGTACGAGTTTCTTAAGCAGGGCAGTTTCCGGGCGAGACAATTTTAGGCGTTTTCGGCCCAGGGTTTCTGCGATCCGGGCGCCCTTGCTGTCGTGACCATAAAAATGAATTTCTCCATTTTGCACTAAAAAAGTGTCAGGTTTGGCGATGTCGTGGAAAAGAGCGGCCAGTTTCAGTATTGCCCGGCGTCGAGATTCAGCGCAGTAGCGGACGGCTTCGGGAAAAAGATGTAAAAATGGTTCAAGACGGAGAAGATACTCAAGACTGCGATAAGTTTCCAGGGAATGGCCCCAGAGAAACCGGTCATCGATTATCCGGTGCGCTTCCGGAAAAATCGCCTGAAAAATTTCAAGATCAGCCATGCGCCGGATCTGGGGATAAGAATTTTCCACCGCAGCGATCCGAATCATTTCATAGCCAATGCGTTCCGCGGCGACCTCATTAAGTAGCAGCACGGGCAGATCACGGAAGAAATCCGGATGCAGCTCGAAGTTAAGTTCCAGGGCAAAACGGAATCCTCTAAGAATTCGGAGCGGATCCGCACGGAGAGACTGGGAGGACACCGGCCGCAGAACATGGCGGCGCAGATCATCAATGCCCGCCGTCGGATCATGCAGGCACCCATCCTGAAGATCAAAGCCCAGCGCGTTGATCGTAAAATCGCGGCGCAGCAAGTCGCGCACCAGTTTATTCTTACCCAGACCGATGAAATCGAAGATGATGCCATTTTTAACTACGCGGGCTTCATCTTCCTCAACGCTTAATTGGACAAAGGCGGCCTTGAGCCGTCGGGCGAGGGTCCGGGCGAAAATGATGCCGGAACCAGAAACGACAAAATCAAAGTCAGCCAGGGGCCGACCCAGAATGAGATCGCGGATCGTTCCACCCACCACGTACAGCCGGCGCCGGCCGCGCAAACGGCACACGGTCTGAATCGGCTCTGATTCACGCAAGGATGCGGCCAGTCGGTGAACAATTGATTCCCGCTTTTCCATCAGGTTATTGTATTGCGATTTTTTAGCCTGTCAACGAGTCAGGAAAGAAAATGATAAATCCCCTTGACGTTAATAATTATTCATATATAATGAAAAACTATGAAAACACATTTCAATGTTATGTCGGACAAAATATTTCAAAAACTGCACGAGGGTTGGGTCATTGCCAACCATATCCTGGTTTCTTTTCACGTCGCATTCATATCCTCCTTGCTATCCATTCCCGCGGAATTGAAGGGTCAGGGCGTGCTGGGTTTTGTTTTCACGAGCACCGACACTATCATTTCGACGGCATTCTGGTTTATCAGTTTTCATACCGGCGTCGCCATCCATGAGATGGGTCATTATCTCAAAGCCGTCCGACTCAACGCCTTAAACGATGACATCCTGCCGAGAGCGCAGCAGCGGCTGAAGTCCAAAGGTCCTGCCCGACTTTTCTGGTTTCTGGAAATGTTTCTGAAAATTCCCTACGGAAAATTTGAGGGCGTGAAAAGAGACGGACTCACATATTATCCGGAAGCACCATTCAACTTGAGCGTGGCGGCCGCCGGACCTGCGATGAGCCGCAATCTGGCTTTCGTTATGCTGCCGGTTGCTGGTTTCCTATTGATCTGGGGTTTGGTCGGCAAGGCAACCGTGCCTGTGTATTTCGGCCGATTGGCTCTGGGTATCGGCCTGGTCGGTTTGCTTGATTTTTTCCTGGCTGATCCTGGTAAGTACCGTGAATTTCGGGCTCGCGAGGCGCGTGCCAAGCTGCGGGCCGGTAAGGTTACCGAAGCCACGCACGGGTGGCTGGAAAAATCCAAGACCATTAAAGAAATGATGATCAAGTCGCGCATGCAGGAAATCACTCTGCCGGATGGCGACAAGGTGAGAGCGCCCTGGCAGTACCGCAACTGCGGCATGGGCGGCCGGCACACGGAAAAAGAGTATCCGGAAAGCAATATCAGCATGCAGGAGATGATGTTTTTACCTTTATGCGCGCGTAATTACGAAGAGGCCCAGATGATCACGGTTGCCCTTCAGACCCGGCTCAAGGAAATCATTGAAAAATCCGAGGGCGCCCGGGTCATGGGTATCGGGCTGGAAGGAGGCCTGGCGCCTTATATTAGCAAAGAGGAGAAAGACCAGGTGCCTGAGCAGAGGATGTGGCGAATGGCCGAGCAGACAATCCGGGATATCGGCTACCGGCCCGGCGATGACATCGCCATCGCGCTTGATCCCGCTCTGTCAGAGTTAAGCAACGCATACCGGGAGGAGTTCCACGAAG
>CBFGIH010000100.1:0-5862 GCA_965648775.1 Caldifarciminota bacterium
GCTTTTTTGACCAGAAAATCAATGATCGAGCGCAGGCCTTGAACAAATTCCTCTTCTTTATCGGCCGGCGGCGTATCCTTGAACGTGAGTTTCTGGTCAATGATGCCGATGAACGGCACGATCTCTCCACCCAGAATTCCGATTCCCTGGTTCAAGATTTCCAGCCAGTGGCCGCGTCCCGCATCACCGCCGAATTCCTCAACCAGCATGTTAACCTGCAGGACTTTGGAACCAATGCTGCGCGGCACTTCAATCACTTTCGGTTGTTCCGGCGCTGGCGCCGGTTTCTTCACCTGTTCGATAAAAAGAAGGGGATCGCTCTCCCGCTCAATCTCAATGCCGAGGTATTTTCCGGCGTCCGGAAAAATCACCAGGCGATTGGCGCCGTAGCTCAAGGAAGCATACTGCATTCCGCCTAAACCCAGGCTGTTTTTGATCACGTCCGCCGCGGAGGAGAAAAACGCGGTCAGATCACCGAGGGGCGTGGTCGACGACCCCCTGACTTCTTCAATCGATCCGTCATCCGCGTTCACCACCGCGTAACCGATTAACCCGGGAATAATATCCAATTTTTCCATCATCTCCCCCTATCCCGCATTGCCGGTTTTCTTGGTGAGTTCATCATATTTTTTCTTAAACAACAATTTGCCAAAGGTGTTGGGGCCTTCGGTGCTGATGAAAGACGGAAACGAACTGAAAAAATTCTCGATCTCTTCGGTGTTCAGTGGTTCGCGCAGTTCAATCTGGAAACTCTGGCGATCAATCGCCAGGGCCTCAAGCAGTCGGCTGTTCGCCGGCGCGGCTGCCGACCATTTCTGAAGCCATTCCCAGCCCGGCGCCGCGAAAATTTGGAAATAGACATTGAGGTAATTCAAGAGGCCGGACATGATCCGCTCCGCCTCCCGCGGATCGTATATCAGATTTTTTTCTATTAACCAAACCAGGGTTTTGGTGGCCTCGTAACCGCCGAGCTTGCACTGGGCGATGATTTCGCTGACCGTCCGCTTGCCGTCTACCAGCGCCAGAATCTGCCAATCGGTCCGGCGCAGGGCCACCGCCGATTCCAGATCCTTGGTGGACTTGGCGAGCACGGTTTCCAGCGGTGGCAGTTTCTTTTTTATCTCGAGAAACTCGATGCGCCGCTTTTCTACGTCCTCGGTGAGTTTGCCGATATCCTCGTTGATCGTCTGCTCGGGCGCGGCGATGTCCGGCTCGAAAACCGCACGGCCGAGATCGCTGAAGGAAAATCCAATCAATACATCAATGCCTTTTTCCGCGCCGTCCGTGGCATGAATGACAAAGCCGTCCTTGAGATAAATTTCACCGGTCTGGCTGCCCTCGATTTTCAGCACGCCGGTTTTCTTGAGCCGCGCTAAAAACTGCAGCACCTCGCCGAGTAAAAATTCTTTTAAGTTGACTTCCAGACCGGTCATCGCACGACTCCCAGCCAATCATGCAGAAGATAATAAACCCGGCCGATCAATAAACTGACCCGCGCCATGATCGTGTAGCCGAAGGACGCGCCGAACGATATCATCATAAACCAAACGCCGATCCGGGCGCTGACGCCCAGCGCGCCCGTGTGCTCCTTGGAAAAATAAAAATAGATGAGCGTGAAAATCACCCCCAGGATAATCAGGAGGTTGGATAAAGCTGTGAAAAACGGAACTCCACGCAGGGGCAGAAACGTGCCCTGGAGCTGGGGAATGATGTCACCCTGAAGATACTGGGTGATCGCCACCGCCATGGCAATACCCATGGTAAAGGTCAGCGGGATGCGCACCAGCCAATTGATCTTGGGAAAAAGGGGTGCGAACATCAGGATGCCGATGAAAATCGGAACCAGATAATAAATCCGGCCCTGAAAAAGAGGCGCGAACAGGTTAGGCCAGGCAAAATCGAACCACAGCACAACTGCCCAGTAGCCAGCGGAAACGCCGACAAAAATGTTTTCCGCCACCTTGTAAATGGGATTGTCCCGGTAAAGAAATGAAAAGATCGCCAGCGTTAAAAGGGCGCCGATGGTAATGCCGATATAGGTGATCATGTTAATTCACCGCTGCCCGGGGCTTCTTTTTCTGATAGAGCAAAATGACATTGCCCAGGATAATGAACAGGACCAGCAGCACGTGGACGATGGACTGGGAATCCATGCCGGTCAGGCCGCGGCCCCGGCGCTGGACCAGGGTTTCGTATTCGGCGGCGCCTTTAAGACCGCCCAGCAGACCGGTGAGTTGACCCGAGTTCATGTATGGGTACTGACGGGGGCCATGATCGCGGTGGTGGCGGCGCAAATCGGGGTATTGTAGCGAGCGTGGAAATACTGAATCCAGTGGATGACTCCCGGATCGCCCGCAGAAAGAGTCATGACCAGCGCGATATCGCGGGCGGATCGGACGGATTGCCCCAGCGGCAGAGACTCGATAGCGGTGCCGCGGTGGTCAACCCGGATGACATCCCGGAAACTGCGCCCCAGGGATAAAAGCATGACTGCGCCGCCCGGCCGGTAGCCGACATTGATATAATCCACGCCGTATTGTTTCTGGTGAAATCGGGCCAGGGTATCTAAGGCTCTCTGTCCCAGTCCACTGCCCGCGGGCCACAGGCCCATCATGTAAATACGGAGATTGCGCCGAAAACAGTGTTCGATGACCGCTTCCGTCGCCGGGTATAGTTCCGCCTCGCTGCCGGGATCATAGTCCGTGGAAACCAGCACGATGGAACCGGCGGGCAGGGCTTCGATGGCGTCGTAGACCGACCGCACCGGCCGGGTGATGTCCACGGGCAGGCCGATGGGAATAATCATGGGAATGATCACGGCCAGCGCCACGCAAAGATAGATGATGCGGCGGTCGAGTTTCGCCAGTTGGTCTAAGATCTTCATCCTGCCGCCTTGCCGCAAAATGGCATACCTTAATCGCCTCCGCCCATGTAACTGCGCTCAATACCGAGCAGCACTCTCAGCGCCATGGAAATCAGACCGAGATTGATGCCGAAGATAATGCCGCGGTTTGCGGCCGTGTTGGGCACGGTCATGATCCACTCGACCAGACCGGGCATGCCGTGCCAGATGCCGTAGCCGACCGGAATCCGGCCGATCATGACAATGACCGCGGCAATGAGTAAAAGAGTCGCCTCCGGCGTGCGCGCGCGGAAGGCGCGGAAGGAAGCTGACGCCACGAAAAAGGCCAGCAGGGAAAACATCGTGGCGCTGCACGGCGTGTAAAAATAATTGAACAGATACTGGAAAACCGGGCCCGCGGTATGACCGCGCAGAGCAAAACCGGCAAACATCATGAAGAAAAGAAAACCCAGCAGGATAAAGCTGTACTGCCAATCCCGGAGTTTGCGCCGGATTTTTTCCAAATTGATCCGGATCAGGTTGATGATACCGATGAAAACAAAAAACGCAGCCACGCCGATGTACCAGTTTTGCAGCGTCTGGGATATGTTCTGGACCGGCCGCAGGGGAACGAAAAACGAAATCAGCATATAAAAACCGCAGGCAAAGACAATGACCAGTGGCAGGGTCCGTTTCATTGCTGCACCATAAACAGGTTATAGAAAAAATCCCAGCCCAGCAGGCGCGTGATCACGCCCGCCAAAATGATCAGGATGAAAACCAGTTTACCCAGATCCTGGCCCTTGAGGGATCCGAGCTGAATGGGTTCCTGGGAAAGATAGGCACTGGCCGCGTAAAGCTCTTCGCCGAGCAGGGTGTAATCGCAGGCCGCCACGAAAAAAGGCAGTTGATCCGACATCGCCGTCCCCGCGATCTGAATCGCGCCCGTGGAATGGCCGGTTTCCGCCAGAATCAGCGATTCGGCGTAAAATGCGCCCAGGTAAAAGTTTGTGGCGGGCCGGTCGCGCAGCATGATGCCATCCACCGCTGAGACATAACCGAATTGATCATCGGTCAGATACCGGACGTGATCAATGTTGAACCAGTCAGGACGGCCGGCGCGGATCGCGGATTCCTTCACGACCTGCTGGGCCATGGTCATGGCCATGGCATGACAGGTGGGAACAAAAAGGGTCGTGCTGTATTCCGCCGTCTTCTCTGCCACCCGCCCCAGGATGCTCATGGCCGCGATGGTCTGGGGATCATCAATGTCCATAATGCCCGGCACATAAAGCACCGGTTTACCCATTTCCGTTGCGCGGCCGATCGCGTCTTCAATCGCGGTCAGTCCGGGAATCCGGCGGATGGTCAATTTCCGACCGCGCTTGGCGTGACGGATGTAAAATAGAATGAGCGCAAACAGAATCACGATCAGCAAACCGATGTTGCGCAGCCGGAACAGGTTGATGACCTGCGGCTGGGCGCGCACCGGTCCGCAGACCTCTGACCACACCGTGTCGCCCTCGGCCGTGATCGTGCGCAAGCGATAAAAGTAATCCCGGTTGGGCAGCACCGAAGCATCCTGGTACTGCTGGTTACCCGGCAAAAGATCGTCGACTTTTTCAAATTCAACCGCGGTTGCTTCGCGTCGCAGCAATTCAGCGGCGGTTTTACCTGACCAGTAAATGGTAATGCTGTAGCCATCGTCATTGGGCGTATCCACCGCCTGAAGATTGAATGAAGTAATAATAAGGAAGACGATTAAAAACATTTTAGTTATTTTAATCAATTTTCTTGTTATGTCAACCATTAAGTCATGATCACAATTGCCGGTAAATGATTAAAAATATTAAATAGCCGCGGTGGTCGTTCCGGCGATGATTTAGAACAAACTTTTCTTGACTAACCGCTCTGATGCCTTATAATAAGCCATGAGATTTTCTCTAATCGGCTGCGGCAAGGTCGGCGTGACCATGGCCTATTTGCTTAAGCGCCGGCATCGGCTCGTGGGAATCTATGACATCAACCCCCAGGCCCTGCGTCAAGGCCAGCAGATCTTGGGGGTTACCCAAGCCCCGGCCTATCCCCTGTTTTTGAGAACCAGCGATGCCGTCTTGATCGCCGTGCCCGACGACCATCTCCGCGGCGCTTTTCGCATGATCCAGCGCTACTTGCCGAAACCGGCCTGCGTCATACACTTCAGCGGCGTCTTACCGGCTCAAATTTTTCCTAAACGGCATCAGCAGTCAAGGGGCGCGGCGCATCCGTTCGCAACGTTCCCGCGGTTAATAATCCCGCCCGCCCGGAAAAACTATTCCCTCTTTATTCAGGGCGACCGCCGGGCTCTGGTAATCATGCGCCGGTTGTTCTCATCCGACCATTTCACGCTGATCCCGGTTTCCCGGTCGCGCAAGGGCTTTGTGCACCTGGCCGGCGTCATGGCTTCCAACCTCCTGGTCGGCCTGGCCGCGGCGGCCCGGCAAAGCGGCCGCCAAGCCGGCTGGACCGAACGTCAGGTCCAGACCGTCCTGCTGCCGCTCATGCAAGAGACCGTAGCTAACATGCAAACTTTGGGCCTGGCCCGGGCCTTAAGCGGACCGGTCAAGCGCGGCGATCTGCGCACGGTCCGCCGGCATTTGGAATTATTGTCCGGGAAAAATGACGGACTGCGTGAAATCTACCGGCCGTTGTCGCGTTTATTGATCAGATTCGCCCCGCGCAACAAGCAGTCACAACTGCGGCGTTTGCTTGGTTAAAAATGCCTTTAGAAACTTACGGCCAATCCGATCCGCGCCCGGCGCGGCGCTGAGTTCGCGCTGACCCAGTCATCGGTCCAGCGCACCATTTCGCAAAACCGCGTATATTCTTCATAAGGTGTGATCAAACCATTGTGATCGATGTCCGCGGCCGGATGATAAGCCGGCGCGTTCAAGGGGTAATAATCATTGAATTCCCAGGGTGGAATATCGGATACTGATTTATATGGTCCGTGCGGATTAATTTCATAGCGGGAATCAAGG
>CBFGIH010000101.1:0-1160 GCA_965648775.1 Caldifarciminota bacterium
AGGAGCAAACCATCCTGCGCAAACTCAAGGAAATCGCCCTGGCCATTCAAATCGAACGGGCTTACACCAAGGATGAAATCCTTGAAAAATATTTAAACCAGGTCAACTTTGGCCAGGGACGCTACGGCGTTGAAACAGCGGCCCACTACTATTTTGGCAAGGACACCAAGGACCTGAATCTCAGTCAGTCCGCAATGCTGGTGGCCCTGGCCAAGTCTCCAGAAATATACAATCCTTACAAGCACCCCAAGCGTGCGGTGAGCCGGCGCAATCTCGTTCTCTCTGAAATGTTTAAATGCCGCTACATCACGCGCGCGGAGTATGAACAGGCCGTTGCCGAATCCCTGAAGGTCATTGAGCATAAACCCCAGAAGGCGGTCGGTGAATATTACCTGGAGGAAATCCGGCGTTACCTGGAACTGAAATACGGCGGTGAATTTCTTTACCGCAGCGGCGCCAACATCTACACAACGATGGACCTGCGCCTGCAAAGGATCTGCGAGCAAATGCTCGAAAAGCACCTGGCCCAGATCGAAAAAGATTACCACTTTTCCATGCCCAAGGTCAAGTTTGATTCCCTGGTTGATTCCCTGCTGCAGACGGACACCCTGGAAGTCATCCCCTACCTCCAGGGCGGGATCATAGTCATTGACCAGCACACCGGCGGCATCAAGGCAATCGTGGGTGGACGTGACTTCAGCCAGAGCAAGTTTAACCGAGCGACGCAGGCCTATCGCCAGACCGGCAGCATCTTCAAGGTCTTTGTCTTCGCGGCCGCCATTGATAACGGTTTCACGGCCGCGGATATCGTGCTTGATTTGCCGATTGTGCTGGAGATTCCGGGCGTGGACAGCATTTACCGGCCGGCCAATTTTGACAACCGGTTCATGGGCCCGATCACGCTCAAGAAAGCGCTGGCCCTGTCGCGCAACCTGGCGGCGGTCCGCCTGATCCGCACCCTGGGACCAGATCTCGTGGTCAAGTACGCGCACAACCTGGGCATCAAGTCCAATCTATTGCCGGTCATCTCCCTGGCGCTCGGTTCCTGCGAAGTCAGCCTGCTGGAATTGACCCACGCCATCGCCACGATCGCCAATTACGGAGAGGAAATTCCGCCCATCATGATCCGCCGGATCACCAACAAAGACCACACGCTTATT
>CBFGIH010000101.1:1170-5861 GCA_965648775.1 Caldifarciminota bacterium
AGAACGAACCCCGGCCCGAACGCCGCTTGTCGCCGCAGGTCAGCTACGTCCTGATCAACATGATGCGGGCGGTCGTGGACGGCGGCACCGGGCTCGAAGTCCGCAAGTATTATAAGGGCCCGGCCGCGGGCAAAACCGGCACTTCCAATAACTACGCGGACAACTGGTTCGTCGGTTACACGCCCAGGTACACCTGCGGCATCTGGGTCGGCCATGACGATAACCAGCGGATCTTCCGGGGTGCGACCGGCGGCATCGTCTGCGCGCCCATCTGGGGCGAGATCATGCGCAGCGTGGACAGCTTGTACGCTGATGATTTTCCCGTACCCGAGGGTATGACCTGGTGTAAGATCTGTCCCCAGTCCGGCCTGCTCGCCACCGAGTACTGCCCCCAGCCCAGAGAAGAAGTTTTCATCAAGGGCACCGAACCCACCAGCCGCTGCGATGTGCACAGTTTTGCCGGCTCGATCGAAGGCTACGGCGATTTTGAAAAGATCGACCGCGCCGCGACGCAGGGATATTAACCAACGTCAATAAGCAGGATTTAGGAAAAGGACTCTCACGACATAAACGACATACACCATTCCCACGACGATCCAGGTCGAGAACTCGTGGCTTAAACGACGCAGGGCGAATTTTTCCGGCTGGCCGGGCAGACCCTTGAGGTATTTTTCCTCGGCATATACGAAGAGTCCATATTCAATCAAGAACGACAAGAGAATGATTGCGGCCAACCAGTTCCGGGGATGAAAAAGCAGGATGGTGCCGATCACCAGGAAGAAATTGCCGATGTACAAAGGATGCCGCAGAAATTTATATGGGCCGCTGACAATGCGGAATTGAGAACGGAATTCCCGGCTCCGGGCGGTTTGGCCGATATAGCCCGCGGCCCATGCCCGAACACACAAACCAAAAATGGTCAGGATGATGGGGACCACGATCGAATCCCGCGGCCGGGCTTGCCCGACCAGGGCAATAAAAAAAGGCACTGCCGTCAGTGCCCGGTATTTGTATAAGATCCGACTTAGTTTGGTCATTAATATTCCTGATATCCTGACATCTGACTCACTGATATCCTGGTAACCGGATATTCTGATATCCTGATTTTTTCCAGGGATGCCGGGGAGGGGAGTTGAACCCCTATGCCCTTGCGAGCGCTAGGTCCTGAACCTAGTGCGTCTGCCATTTCCGCCACCCCGGCTCGGGTTAATGATATTCAATCCGAAAATAATGTCAATGCCTTGATTTTTTGAATTGATCTATCGTCTGTTGATATATGGTTTCCAGCTTTTGTACGATCATCGGCCAGCTGTATTTTTTTTCTATTAATTCCCGTCCATTAATCCCCAGCGATTCCCTTTGTGCTGGATTGTGAATTAAATCGACCACCGCGCGTGCAAAATCATCCGGGCCATCACGGATAACAATATCCCTGTCCGGCGTCACTTCGATCGCCTGTGTTGACAATCCCATGGCGACGGTCGGGGTGCCGGTCGCCAGTGCCTCCAAGACCTTTATTTTTATCCCCGATCCCGATAACATCGGGCAAACCGCTACGGTCGCCCGGCCCAAGTGGTCGGACATGTTATCAACCGATCCCAGGACTTCAATCCTGCCACTTTGAGATCCCAGTTGTTTAATGATGGATGGAGGGGAATACCCGACGATCTTTAATTTTATCTGAGGCAGCGATCTTTTAATCGCGGGATATATTTTTTTGGTAAAGAATAGGATCGCGTCGATGTTCGGGAAATAGTTCAGATTGCCCGTGGATATGATCGTCATCGGTTCCCGCTTGGTGATCGGAGAAAACCGGAATTTCTCAAGGTCTACACCGCTCGGCAATACGTCGACCTTTTCCGGGTAAGGCAGGAGATCGCGGTCGACCGGCGACGTTATTATTCCCCGGTCGAAAACATCGGTTAATGAATTTTCGTATTTCTTGATCTTGCCCCACTCATAAAAAATGAACGGTTTCAAGAGGAACAGTTCGCGGTGCAGTCTTTTTTCCATGTTCATGGAAAGCGTATCGATGAAATCCAGGACCACCGGCACCCCCACAGCACGGATCCCGGCCTGGCGGATATAAGGCGCCATGCGGGTAAGCTGGACATGGATGATATCGAATTTTTTCGAGGTCAGGAAGCTTTTGATGGCGTTCTTGATTTGACCGGACTGGTAGTATGCGCACTGCATGGGCAAGGAAGTAAAGATACTGCTAAATAAATTTTTAAAAATTGAAGATTTCGGTCGTTTAATGATCGCGAGGTCTTCGCAAAACGAACGTAGTTTTTCGGGTACCACTTCGTCTGTACTGACCTCGCCATAGGTTATGAGCGTGATCTGGTGCCTTTTTGACAATTCTTTGATCTGATAATAGGTACGGTGAATATCACCCTTGATGGGCGGATAAGGCAGGCGAGGACAGATATAAAGTATATTCATGATTTTATTAAAACCTGGCTGAAAGAAAAATGATCCACCGAGTATTATATCAAATTTAATTGACGATTCAAGGATTAGTATAATTTCATAAAAAATAACTTGATTTCTTCAATTCTCTCGTTACAATTATCGGTATATGATCAAATTATTGATCTCATTAATCATTTGTATTTCTTTTATCATATCTCAAACTATTGTTTATAACGTAGATCCTATCAGTGATCGATTTATCATCACCGATCATGTTGAACAATTATTTATCGCCAACGTCGACAGTATTGGTCAAATCGATCTTTACTGCAGTCAAAAACCAACTTCGGGGCGATATATGGTCGCAATAACCGAGAAAGATAATGTATTGTTGAATGGCGAAACCACTCAAAAATATTACTCTAACAATTATAACGTTGGGGGGTTTATCAGATTCGAATTTATACCGAAAATTCCTGTGCGAAAAGGATTTCCGTATCGATTACTGGTCGGTTATACATCTTACCCGCAAATACCGATTGAGGTTTTTTATAACGACCTCAATCCCTATCCATTGGGTAGGATGAATGGATTGGATGATACACTAGCCGATCTAGCGGTTTCAATTTTGGGCACCAATAACGCTGCGACCGATCTGTTTGGCATGAATTCCTGTATGACCGTGACTACCCATGAACAACCTCGGTTATTCCGTTATCAAGAACAATGGAAAATTTGTGTTGATTCAATGCACACCATGGGCATAACGTGGGACCGTCCTGGACATTGTGCGTGGCAGCATTTTCAATTTGACACTCTCAACGATCATAGACAAAAGGATACGACATTTATTTGGACTTGGTGTGACAGTTTGATGTCTTATTATGCTCGCGACTCAATAAATGTTCTTTGGTTGTTCACACAGAGCACACGTTGGACTTCATGTGATATAAGAGATTCCAACGGATGGTATGATGGATTACCAAGAAATCTATTTGAACCGGTTATTAAACCTAGCGGAGAAATTAATTCGAATAATTATTTTGCTCGTTATGTTTACAAATTCGTGAAAAGATACGGTCCAAGCGGTGAATTTTGGAGAAATAAGAAAAGAATTAACCCCATTATATATTATGAGATGTGGAATGAACCAGAATGGGCTCTCCAGAATTATTGGTCTGTTGATTCCATTGAGTATATAACTGATCCAATTTATCGAAGATTGCTTGCTAACCTGGGACCCAAGGAAAGTTTTATGTCGATCTACGCCCGGCTATGCATTGTTGGGGACTCGGCGGCAAAAAAAGCCTCCCCTGATGTGAAAACGATCGTTTATATCCCTTTTCACTACTGGGAGAATCCACCGCTCATCGACACACAAGAATGGTTGTCTTTTCTTGATTCAAAGAAAGTATATGATCATTGTGAAGGCCTATCATTACATACTTATGCTCTGGATTCTATTATCACCCCAGTGTCTCCACCGTACTTCCATATTCGCCAGAAATTGAATTTGGATTCCCTCTGGACAATAATAAAAAGATACAAAAATTTCAAAACCAAATCATTATGGTGTACGGAATTCGGTACCGGCTACGTCCCGAACACTGTAAAAGATACGATCTCCAGCAATCCTTTCGAGAAACAAGCCATTCTACAATTTAAGACCATTGTCAATTTATATGTGAACACTAGCCCTATCGGTCCATTAACAAACAGTTTCTTGTGGGCATATAGTACACGCTATTTCCCCGACATCTGGGGAGGTCAGAGAATCAGCATAACCAGAGATTCCTTCTCATGTCGTCCCACTGGTTACGCATATCGTCAATTATCTAAAATGCTAAATGGATATAAATTTGTATCAATTCTTTTTGAGAATATAAGCGATTCGATTCGAGTATATAAATTTGAAAATATATTAAATGGGCATTATATGTACATTACCTGGAAGGAATCGAATCTCATAAAATCAAAAATTTCGATTAAGTTACCCATTCGTACAAAAGCGGCGTTGATTTATCAGACAGCATTATCGAATGTAACTCAATATCATCAGCTATTAACCGATCATAATGGATTTATAACCTTGATCCCAGATACACTCCCGGTTATTATATTAGAACCATCTTATTTTATCCTCCGAAATCCCGATTTGTCAATAGAAAAATTGGGGATTGTTGTTTACGACGAAAAATCTATGGTTATATCAGCAATTATTAAAAATATAGGTAATATATCAACCCCAGACACTCTATCAGTAAACGTATTCGTTA
>CBFGIH010000102.1:0-2916 GCA_965648775.1 Caldifarciminota bacterium
GGGCCAGATCCGGCACCTGCTCGATCTCGTGGATTATGCCGTCCACCCGCACCCGGACATAGCCGCGGCGCTTGAGCCGGAGCAGCAGTTCCCGGTATTCGCCCTTGCGGCCTCGCACCAGCGGCGCCATAATTTCAATGCGCCGGCCCGCGGGCAACGCCAGAATTGCGTCCACGATCTGATCCGCGGTCTGGGATTCGATCCGGCGGCCGCACTGGTGGCAATACGGAATGCCGATGCGGGCAAACAAAACCCGCAAATAATCATAGATTTCCGTGACTGTGCCGACGGTCGAACGGGGATTTTTGGACGACGACCGCTGCTGAATCGAAATCGCGGGCGATAGACCGTTGATTTCATCCACATCGGGTTTATCCATCATTCCCAGGAACTGCCGAGCATAAGCGGAAAGCGATTCCACATAGCGGCGTTGACCTTCGGCATATAGCGTGTCAAACGCCAGGGACGACTTGCCCGAACCGGAGATGCCGGTAATGACGACAAATTTATTGCGGGGAATTTCCAGTTCAATGTTTTTTAGATTATGCACCCGCGCCCCCTTGATGGTAATGTATTCTTGTTCCCGGGCCATGAGGTAAATACTAATCAAAGACCGGGCCTAGTCAACAGGGCTCAAATACGCGGCCGTCGGCGGGACCGCGTCGAAGCCGATTACCTGGCTCATGGTTGACTTTTTCGAAAAACGGGTTATAATAAAGCCGTGCGCCGCCTCGCCGGGATTTGCTTAATCATTATCGCTACCGCTTGTCCCGCGCATAAAAATGACCTCATTATTGCGGGCTCCACTTCGGTCCAGCCCTTCATCGAAAAAATGGCGGAACATTTCTCCGCCCTGTATCCGTATGCCAAGGTTTCGGTTCAGGGCGGTGGTTCCACGGCCGGGATCCAGGCAACCATGAATCAGACCTGCCAGATCGGCATGTCCTCCCGGAACTTAAAATCCGAAGAGCAAACGATTCAAACCTACATGATCGCCCTGGACGGCATCGCGGTCGTGGTGCACCGTTCCAATCCTCTGCGAAATTTGACCCTGGACCAACTGCGGAAAATTTTTAGCAGCGAAATCAAGAACTGGCAGGAACTCGGCGGTCCAAACCGCCGCATCTTCCCCGTCACCCGGGAGGAGGGATCGGGTACGCGGGGCGCCTTTGAAGAACTGGTCATGCATCATCAGGCGATCAGCGACGCCTGCCTGGTGCAGGATTCCAACGGCGCCGTGCGGGAAATTGTCGCCAACACGCCCGAAGCGATCGGTTACATTTCGGCGGGCTTGATTGACGACCGAATCAAGGCCCTGACCCTGGATGACATTGATCCCACCTTTGAAAACATCGCCACCTGCCGGTACCAGCTGGTCCGGCCCTTCCTCCTGCTGACCGCGCAAACCCCGACCGGTTTAACCAAGCAGTTTCTTGATTTCACCCTGTCCGTCGATGGTCAGGAAATTCTGCGCCAGTGCGGTTTGATCCCGGTTTTAGCCATTAACCGATGAAAGACCAACTCGCTTCTCGTCTCTTTCTTTTCATCGCTTTTTCCGCGATCATCGCCCTGGCCCTGATCACTTTTTTCATTTTTCAACAGGGGTTGCCCCTTATTTTCAAGGTTGGTTTAAAAAATTTTCTGTCCCTGCACTGGGCGCCCAGCCGCGGTCAATTCGGCATCCTGTCCATGGTCGCGGGTTCGCTGATGATCACGATCGGCGCGCTTTTCATCGGCATCCCCCTCGGGCTTTCCTGCGCCATTTTCCTCGCGGAATTCTCTCCCGGCCGGGTGCAAAGCATTCTTAAACCGGTGATTGAATTGCTCGCCGGCATTCCCTCAGTCGTTTTCGGCTTCATCGGTATTGTCGTGCTGGTGCCCGCAATCCGCCATATCTTCGGCGGTTCTGGTTTTTCCGTGCTCGGCGCGAGCATCATCCTGGGCATCATGATTCTACCCACCATCGTGTCAATTTCCTACGATGCCATCAAGGCAGTTCCCAATTCTTACCGCGATGGTTCCCTAGCCCTCGGCGCCACCCGCTGGCAGACGATCCAGATGGTAATCATTCCCGCTGCCCGCTCCGGCATCATTGCCGGTATCATCCTCGGCATGGGCCGGGCGATCGGCGAGACCATGGCCGTGATCATGATCTCCGGCAACGCCCTCCGGATCCCGCATTCTCCCCTTGATTCGGTCCGGACCATCACCTCCACGATCGCCCTGGAATTAAGCTATTCAACCGGCGATCACCGCGCCGCCCTTTTTGCCTGCGGCTCTGTGCTCTTTATCATCATCGTCACCCTGAACATCATCGCCATTCGCATCACGAAACGCGAATGACCTTCCGCATCGGACCCCGCACCAGCCAGAGCATCGCCTATCTCACCCTGCTGATGTTTACGATTATAACCGTGTTCATTCTGATTTTCATCATCGCTTTTATCTTCCGCCACGGTATTGGTCAGCTTGACCTCAAATTTCTCACCATGCCCACCAGGGAAATGGGCCGGGAAGGAGGCATTTTACCTTCGATCATCGGCACGATCATAGTCACCACCCTGGCGATCGTGATCGCCACCCCCATCGGCGTGGGCAGCGCCATCTATCTTTCAGAATACACGCGGGGCGGTTTGATCCGCCGGCTGGTCAGCTTTGGCGCGGATTGCTTGGCCGGCGTGCCTTCTATCATTTTCGGTCTTTTTGGTTTCATCTTTTTTGTCATTACCCTGAAACTCGGCTGGTGCATCTTGTCCGGCGCCTTCACCCTGTCGGTTATGATCCTGCCGACGATCATCCGAACCTCGGAGGAAGCGATCAAAGCTGTACCCAAAACTTATCGGGAAATAAGCTATTCTCTGGGCGGTGGTAAATTCGACACAATCATAAAGGTGGTTCTGCCCACTGCTTTTCCCG
>CBFGIH010000102.1:2926-5825 GCA_965648775.1 Caldifarciminota bacterium
CATCATTCTCGGCATGGGCCGGGCGGTCGGTGAACCCGCCGCCACGATTTTCACGACCGGTGCTTCCCTGAACATGCCCTCTTCCCTGTTTTCCTCGTCAAGAACCCTGGCAGTCCATTTTTACATCCTGGCCCGGGAAGGAATCTCGCTGCCCAAGGCCTATGGCACAGCGACGGTTCTGATTATCTTCATCCTGCTCATAAATATCATTTCTTACCGGCTCATGCATCGCTTCATGTCTCGTTACTATTGAGATGCCAAAGATTAAAATAAACCAGTTACAGGTCCGCTTCGGATCCACCACGGCGTTAACCAACATCAACCTCGATGTCTTCGAACATGAAATTCTCGGCGTCATTGGCCCGGCCAGCGCCGGGAAAAGCACTCTTTTACGAGTCCTTAACCGGCTCTGTGAATTTGACGACGCGGTCGTCACCGGCGAAGTATGGGTGGATGACGAAGAAATACACCGAATTCCGGTCAATGATCTGCGCCGCCGCGTCGGTCTGATCTTCGCCGCGCCGGTGGTCCTGCCCGGCAGCATTTACAAAAACATCACTTATGGTCCGAAACTACATCGCCGCTATTCACCCGGCGAACTGGAGGAACTGGTGTATTTTGCCCTGAGCGCGGCCAATCTCTGGGATGAAGTCAAGGACCGGCTTTACGATTCCGCCAGCCGGCTATCCGGCGGCCAGCAGCAACGACTTTGCATTGCTCGAACCCTGGCGCTCAAACCTGAAATCATCATGATGGATGAACCCTGCTCCGGCCTCGATCCCATTTCCACCGCCAAGGTGGAAAGCACCATGCTGGCCTTGAAAAACCAGTACACTTTTATCTTGGTGACAAACAACACCAAGCAGGCGGCGCGGGTCAGCGACCGGGTCGCTTTTTTCCTGGCCGGCGAGCTGATCGAATGCGATGCCACGCAAAAAATCTTCACCGCCCCGCGTGATCCCCGCACCAATGATTACATCATCGGCAGGTTCGGATGATCATTGAAACCAAAAACTTGAATCTTTTTTACCATAAATTTCAAGCCCTGAAAAACATCAATCTTGGCATCAAGCCCAACCGAATCACCGGTTTTATCGGCCCCTCGGGTTGCGGCAAGAGCACGCTTTTGCGCGTGTTCAACCGGATGAATGACACTATTGAAGGCGTCAGCATCACCGGCAGTGTAATCATTGACGGCGAGGACATCTTCGCGCCGGTGGCCGATTTGACCATGCTGCGCAAAAAAGTGGGAATGGTGTTTCAAAGGCCCAACACTTTTCCCCTTTCAATATTTGACAACATCGCCTACGGGCCACGGATCTGGAACATAACCAATCACCAAATCCTGACCGAGATCGTGGAACGGTCCCTGCGGGCGGTCAATCTCTACGAGGAAGTCAAGGACCGTCTGAAGAAACCGGCCCTGAGCATTTCCCTGGAAAAGCAGCAGCGGCTTTGCATCGCCCGGCTACTGGCGGTTGAGCCCGAAATCCTGCTCATGGATGAGCCCTGCTCGGCGCTTGATCCCATTGCCACGGCGCGGATCGAAGAATTAATGCTGGAACTCAAGCAAAAATACACCATCGTCATTGTCACGCACAACATGCAGCAGGCGGCTCGCATCGCCGACGAGGTGGGATTCATGCTGTTGGGCGAATTGATCGAATTTGGCCAGACCAACAAAATGTTCACGAATCCATCCGATGAGCGGACTTTCCACTATATCAGCGGCCGGTTTGGCTGATTGTTTGAAGGACATGAGGAGGTTGAATGGACACTCATTTTGACGAGGAGTTAAAAAAGGTTAAAAAAGATATCCTGCAACTCGCCGCCATGGTCGAAGAATCAATCACCAAGGCCCTGGAAGCGATAAAAAAACGGGATACCACCCTGAGCGCATCGGTGCAGGAAATTGACCACGAAATCGACAAGATGGAAATCGCGATCGAAGACACCTGCATCGGGCTCATCGCCCGTCATCAACCGGTCGGCTCGGACCTGCGGTTTCTGATCGGCGTCATCAAGATGAACAATGACCTGGAACGGATGGGCGACCATGCCGTGAACATCGCCACTTCCGCCGCCTACCTGATTGACCAGCCCCGCATGCGGCCGATCGTGATCTGGTCCATGGCCCGGCTGGTCAAGGAAATGCTCAGGGAAAGCGTGGACAGTTTCATGGCCAACGACGCGGTCCGCGCCCAGAAGGTCTGTGAGCATGACAGCGTCGTAGACGAAATGCGCGATGAAACCATCCGCATTCTGCTGACGCACATGCTGGAAGAACCGGATAAAATCACGCCGGCCATTTCCTATATCATGATCGCCAAAAATCTGGAGCGAATCGCGGACCTGACCACCAACATCTGCGAGGATGTCATCTACATCGCACAGGCCCGCGTCATAAAACACCACGCAGAAGAAGGCGGAAAAAAGAATTGACTTGGTTAATATTTTAAATAATATTTTTTCAGAAGGAGGTTGATATGGAAAAGAAATTCACCGCGCTTCGTGCCGTGTCGGTCATTTTGAAGGTTTTGGCGTGGATCACCGCGGGCTTGACCGTGCTCGGATTTCTGGGTTTTCTCGTGCTGGGCGCGACCATGGGTTCGGTGATGCGCAACACGCCTTACGGCGGCTACGGTCAATTTGGTGGCGGTATGTTCGGCGTCATCATGGCTTTTTCCATCCTTTTTTATGGCGCCTTCATGTTTATTGGCCTGCTGGCCTGGTCGGACATGATCATGGTTCTGCTGGCGATTGAAGAGAACACCCGCGCCGCGAAACCGGCGGTACCCACCGCGCAATAAAAAGCGTTAGAGAACTGCGTTTTCCATCTGGTAAGCGCGACGGCGGTATTGACCGCCGTCGGCTTGCACGGTTATTTGCCGGCGGTTTA
>CBFGIH010000103.1:0-5802 GCA_965648775.1 Caldifarciminota bacterium
CCTGGCTGCGGGAAATCGGTTTTTTTCGATCAACTGGAACAGGCTTGGCCGGACCGGCGCCTGGTCCGCGCGAGCTGTCCTTATTATGCGCCGGCCATGACTTTCAAGCCGATCCGGGAAATTGTCGAGCAGCTGTTTGGCCTGTCGGCATTGAAGGGGATCGAAGTCAAGCAGAAGGCAATCGAGCGGAGTCTGCGGGAGTTGGAGATCAGGGACCTGGGGACGGCCTACCTTGCCGTGCTTGATTTCATGGGGCTGGGCGAAGAGGATTCGATTCTGGAGAAGCTCGCCCTCAAGACCCGCTTTGAAATCATTACCAACAGCGTCTCCGAGACTATGCTGAAACTTGCCTGGAAACAACCCATTATGGTCCTGGTCGAGGATGCCGAGCATATGGATGATGCCTCGGTAGAATTTTTCCAGGTGTTGCTCCAGAATCTTGCCTATGAAAACATATACTTCATTTTTTCGGCGGCGCGACCGGAAATCAGCATTACCGGCCTGAAATCCTTTGAACTAAGGGAGCTGGAGAAACAGCGGCTGGAAGAACTGGTGGCCGAGGTTACTGGTGAACGTCTGGCCTTGCCCGCCGTTACCATTTTTCATGTGGGTCAACACTTGAGCCTTTACCGCGAAGAGCAGGCGGTTTATCATTTCCGGCAGTACCGCGGGGAAAGCCCCATGGTTGGTTTCAATCTGCCCTTTCATGATTTGCGCACGATCATCAAGCGGCGGCTTGACTTGCTCGAAGACCGGAAAGACACCCTGTCCGCGCTGGCGGTCTGCGGCTGCGAAATTGATCCCCTGACCTTTCCGTTTGATCAGAATGATTTCAATTTTTTTGATTTTTTCGTGCAGCAGGGAATGCTGATAAAACGGGGTCAGCGTTTTGCCTTCGTATCGCCGATATTCCACGAAATGGTTTATAATCTGATCACGGACAAAGAGGAAAGGCATAACCGGTTTGCCGATTATTATCGCCGCATCAATGGTGGGGAAGAGCAAGCGGCCTTCCACTACCTCGCCGCCGGAAACAAGAAAAAGGCAGTCGAGTTTATGATCAAATCGGCCACGGCCGCGCTCCGCCGCGGCGTTTATCAAGCCAGTATTCATTATTATAATCAGGCGCTCGATATCTGCCGGCAGCAAAAAGACGCCGTCAGCATGGAAACCCTGCTGGTTTTAAATGAAGGGCTGGCCGATATTTACCGGGCGCTGGGTGACGAGGAGAAGGCCCTCAAGTATTACCGGGTCGTGCTCGACAGCTACAAAGAAATCCTCAAAGAATGATCTGGTTTTTGCTCTGGACGGTTTCCGCGGATTCGGCCGGCCCGGATACATCCGACATCGTATATTATCAAGCCCGGCAGATTCAATACGATCTGGAACGAGAACTTGTCATTCTCAATGACTCGGCGGTGATTGAGTACCGGGACCTGGTGCTGGTTGCCGACAGCGCCTACTATCATGTTCAACCCCGGTACCTGGAGGCCTTCGGCCGCTGCCATCTGCGGGAGCGCAGCGATTCAGTCAAGGGCGATTATCTTAAATACAATTTAAACACCCGCAAGGCAATGATGGCCCTGGGCCACACCCAGATTGACAAGGGCTACATCGAGGGCGATGAAATATATCTTGTTGATACGCACACGGTCAATGTCCGCCGCGGATATTACACGACCTGCGGGCATCAGCCGCCTCATTATTATTTCTATGCTCCCCGGATGAAACTGTATGTCGGGGACATGGTTATTGCCCGGCCGATCGTGCTGTACGTCGAGGGCCTGCCGATACTCGCCGCGCCGTTTTGGTTCGTGCCCGTTTCTTCCCGCCGCAAATCCGGTTTACTGCCTTTCCGGGCCGGCAATGCCCGTGATCTCGGTAAGAATATCCGCGGCCTGGCTTATTATCTGGTGGTCAATGACTACGCGGATTTGACTTTTCAACTGGATGCGATGGAGAAAAAGGGGTACATGCCCCAGATCGAAGGCGTGTGGAATTACAGCCCTTTCACCAGCGGCACAATTCTGACTTCATATATTCGGGAACTTGACACCGGCCGCCGTCGTTACAATTTCCAGGCGCGGAACAATTCTCCTTATTTCATCGGCGGTTCGAATTTCAACTGCGATATTAAATACCTAAGCGACATCACCTACCAGACCGACTACGAGGATACCACCCCGCTGTGGGTTAATCAGGAGATCGTTTCGCAGGGCACCGTGAACCGCGATCTGGGCGGTTTCCGCAACAGCCTGAATTTTGAGCGCCGTGAGAACTTCACTGATACCACGGTTTTCGAACGCTTGCCCGCCTACGCGGTAAATTCACCCTCGGGCATGTTGTTTTCCGCCGTCGCCTATTCATTTTCCGGTCACATCAGCCGGGACCGGTATGAGGAACCGGGGCGCCAACGCCGCACGACCTGGGCTAATCTGCATTCTGCGCCCAGCATGAAGCAGAGCATAAGCGGCCTTTTCACCGTTTCCCCGCAAATCAGCCTGGACGCCACGGTTTACGACCGCGACACCCTCGGCACCAGTTTTCCCTACTGGTACGGTTACACGGCCAGCGTCACGGCGAATACGAATTTGTTTCGGATCTACCCGCTGGAGTTCCTGAGTATTCATGGTTTGTTGCACAAGCTCACGCCGGCTTTGACCTATTCCTTCACGCCGGATCTCGTATCCGGACGTTTCCCGCAAATCGCGGGCGTGACCGTGCCCCGACGGGCGAGCGCTTTACGTTTTAGCCTGGGTCAGGATTTCGAAGTTAAGCATGGCGCAAATAATGTCAAGGCCAACGTGCTCCATTGTGAAGTTTCGTCCGGTTACAATCTGTTAAACGACACCCTGGCACCGGTCAGCGCCAACTTCACCTTGCCCATCAACCCGTTTCCGCCGCCCCTGGTCAATTTTTCCTTTCTCGGCAGCGGACAATACAATATCTACACGCAGGACATCGCGTACAGTTTTTCCAACGCCTTCACGATAAAATTTTCCTGGTTCACTTTGAACTGGAATCACAGTTACACGAAAGACATCGGCTATCAATGCTGGTTCACCGGCGATTTGAAACCAACCCGGAACTGGGTGATTAACTATTCAGCCCGTTACGATCTGCCAACCCGGCGGCTGGTCGATTACAGTCTAACCCTGACCCGTAATCTGCACTGCTGGGAGGGCGTATTCAGTTTCCATCAACTCGGTGACATCTGGCGGTACGACTTCAAAGTCCGGATCAAGCAAATCCCGGAAGTTGCCATTGGCAAGGGGTTGCTGGGTTACATCTTTGAATAATAGACCGTAAATGCCGCGGATCGGCGGCCTGCACGCTATTCGAAAAACAAATCCCGATTGTCAACCAGCTGGCGGGGCGTGAAAATCGATTGACTGATACTCTGCAGCCGCAGTTGCCGCTTGTACTGCATCATCCCCAGCATGGTGGAATCAAAGGGCATGATGGTTTTGGCATCGCAGCGGATAATGTATCCCGCCCACTCCGTGATCAGCGGCGACGAGATCCGGCCCGCCTCAAGCGCGGCGACCGTGCCGGCAAATTCCGGTCCATAGCTGGTCAACAATTCACTGAGTAAAATATTTTTTATGTTGTTCTGGAAGATAAGCAGGGTATCAGCCGCGGCAACCTGTTCCATGGTCGCGCCGCCACGGAGCTGCTGGCTGATCGTTTCCAGCCGGGCAGCGAGGGCATCCTTCAGTTTGGTCCGTTCATAACGGCTCCGGACGCTGGCTTTGATTTCATCGAAATCAATGGTTTGAGCCGGGATAATCGAATCAATCATGAACACATAGTAACCGCCGATGCTGGCATAGGGTCCGGTAATTTCTTTGGGATTAAGTTTGGTCAGGAAGCCCTTGAGGGCGTCAGGCGTGCGGATCGGCAGATTGATTTTATCCGCGCTCACCGGGTAAGTGGTGCGGCTGGACAAATTGTAATCTTTGACCGCGTTGGCCCAGCCGGTGGCCTGAACCGCTTCCTTGAACGCTTCAATCCGATCGCGGATATCGCCGAGCGTGGAAAGGGAAACTTTTATCTGAGCCGTGCACTGGTAAATCAATCCTTTCTTGACCCGCTGGATTACCCAGAAGCCGTCCGGCCCGCTGAAAATCCCGGACAGCTGGCCATCCTTGAGTTTCTGATAAACGGGCGCCACGTGCGCCGGCAGAGTTTTTTCATCCTTAAAATCAAGAACCACCGTCGTGTCATCCGAGACCTCCCGGCAGACATTGATGAAGGTGTCGCCTTCCGCGGTGCGGGCCAGCACATCCTCGAGCCGTTCCCGTGCTTCGTTCGTATCGGCGGCGGTGGGCTGTTTATCGAAAAAGACGAATTTCAACCGGGCCTTGGCCGGCTGGGAAAAATCCTTGAGGTTTTGCTGATAATATTCCTTGAGTTCCTCGTCCGTGATGGCGACCGTTCCCCGGAGCCGGAAAGGCGAGAGGGTGAGGAAAGAGAGATCGTAACGCGAGGTCTGTTCCACCGCGGTCAGGCTGTCTTCAAAGGGAGAAATCCAGCCCATGGTGGTGACCAGGGAGCGGAGTTTTTCCCGGGGCAGTTCGCGGCGAAGATTGGCTTCGTATTCCAGCAGCCAGGAGCGGCTCTGGGGTTGCTGCAGCAGCTGCTGATACTTGGCAAAGTCGAATTCACCTTTTTCGTTTTTTAAATAGGGGGAATCATACAATTGACGGGGCGGGTTGTTCTTGATGATTGCCCAGATTTCCTCGTCGCTGACCCGGATTTTTTCTTTCTGGATCAGATTATCCCACACGACATCATCCAGGAGAGAATACCAGATTTCATCGCGGTTCAGACGCGGATTCTGGGCTTCTTTCTTCTGGACATACTCAAGCCAGCTGGCGTAACTAACCGCCTGACCGTCGATTTTGGCGATGTCGGTCTCTTTTTGCTGGCGGATGCCGGTGATGTTAAGACCCCAGTCGAAGAAAATCAAAAGGACAAAGGCCGCCACGACAATAAATAGGATAATCCGGGTGTTGCGCCGGAACGTTTGCATCATTGGATGCCTCCCTGGACGTCAAATCCGATTGTCTTCATAATGTTCATTGAATGGTTATATATTCTATCCAGATTCGGGGGTTAGTCAATATCGGTAAAATGGGAGCAGGGAAAAATTGATAACCGTATCACGCGTGCGGTTGACTTCCGGTCGAAAAGCGTTATACTAACCTATGATTGATCTTAAATTGCTGCGCGAAAACCCGGATCTGGTGCGCCGGGCTGTGGCCAACCGGGGCGATCAGGCGGAGGTCGAAAAAATAATTCAGCTGGATGCCGCCCGGCGCCGGGGCATCGTTGAGCTTGAAAACCTGCGCCAGGAACGCAACCGGTTGTCCGAGGAAGTGGGGCGCCGCAAAAAGCAGGGGGAAGCGGCGGATGATCTTGCCCGCCGCAGCCGTGAACTCGGAGAAAAGATCAAGGCTGTTGAGGAAAGCCAGAAGCGACTTGAAATTGAGTTTGAACAACTTGTCCAGTTTTTGCCCAATCTGCCCCACGCTTCGGTGCCGGTGGGCAAAGGCGCAGAACATAATCGCTTGGTTCGGGGATTAGACGGGCCGCCGGTCTATGATTTCAAGCCCCTGCCGCACTGGGAAATCGGTGAAGCCCTGGATATCATTGATCTCAAACGGTCAGTCAAGGTGGCCGGCTCGCGCTTTATTTTGCTTAAAGGCGCAGCCGCCGGCCTGGAGCGGGCGCTGATTAATTTTTTTCTGGACCTTCACACCAACCAGCACGGCTACCGGGAAATTGTTCCACCGGTAT
>CBFGIH010000104.1:0-2368 GCA_965648775.1 Caldifarciminota bacterium
GACGGCGAACAAACGAGGAATCGAAGTTTCTGCCCAGGATGAAACCTGAATGCCTCCGCATAAATAATGAGCCGCCGGGATTACCGGAATCGGTTCCCGGGTTATATCAATACCCCATTTAAGGCAGGTTTCATAAATGGTCGGAAAACGGTTAATAATAAAATCGGCGGAGCGGTGGGAAATGTCAAGCAGCACATAGGGATCGTCGTATTTTTTCATTTCCGCCAAGCAAGCCCGGGCGACAATGTCGCGCGGAGCGAGCTCGGCGGCCGGATGGTAATATTTCATGAAACGGTGGCCGCGGCGGTTCCTCAGCCGGCCGCCTTCTCCGCGCACTGCTTCCGAAATCAAAAAGGAGCGGCCGTCAATTTTGATATCGTAGACCGCCGTGGGATGGAACTGGACGAATTCCATGTTGGCGATGCGGGCGCCCGCCCGGTAAGCCATGGCGATGCCGTCGCCGGTTGCGATCGGCGGATTGGTGGTGTGATGAAAGACCTGGCCTATGCCGCCGGTCGCCAGAACCGTTGCTCGCGCAAACTGCACCTGGACGGATTGGGTGTGGATATCGAAGTAATATATGCCAACACACTCACCCTGGTGCATGACCAGATCAAGGGTGATTTCGTTCTCGCTGATGATCACTCCGCTTTTTTTGGCTTCTTCCAGGAGAATGCGCTCTATTTCCCAGCCAGTATAGTCCTTGGCGTGAACAATTCTTTTGCGAGAGTGCCCGCCTTCCTGACTGAGAGCGAAATTACCGTTTTCATCCACGGAAAAACGGCAGCCTTTCGAATATAAATCGCGGACCACGGCCGGGCCATTGCGTACCATAATTCTAACGGCCGATGGATTTGATAAACCTTCGCCGGTTTTAATGGTGTCGCGGATATGGTAAGCAAAGCGGTCATCCTTACCAAAGACCGCCGCGATGCCACCCTGGGCGTAATTGGTGTTAGAGTCGGCTTTGTTCTTTTTGGTTATGATCCGCACGCGGCCATGGTGCGCCGCGTTTATCGCGAAGGTCAGTCCGGCGATACCGGAACCGATTACCAGATAATCTACCGGTACGGACATCAAGAGTATTTTATCTAATTACCGCTTCTTGTCAATTGTCAATATGGAAGGATTGACGCGCCGATGAGCCATAAGTATAATAGCTCAATGCAAGAAGCGGACGCGAAAAAAAAGATCGATCACTTAAGGCGACTGATCGATCACCACAATTATTGTTATTACGTGCTCAATCAGCCGGAGATTTCCGATGCCGAGTACGATCAGTTGTATCGTCAGTTAGTTGACCTGGAACGTGCTTTTCCCCGATTAGTAACCCCGGATTCTCCCACGCAGCGGGTGGGCGGCGAACCGCTTAAAGAATTTAAATCCTTTGTGCACCGGCGGAAAATGTACAGCCTGGATAACACCTATTCTGAGGAAGAAGTGCGCGCTTTTGACCGCCGGGTCAGATCGGCGTTGCACCGCCCGGTTGCCTATGAGGTTTCCCTGAAAGTCGATGGCGTGGCCGTAACCTTGATCTATCAGGCCGGAGTTTTTACCGCCGGCGCGACCCGCGGTGATGGCATAACCGGGGATGATATTACCCAAAATCTCCGGACGGTGCGATCCTTGCCCCTCCGCCTTCGCACCGATGAAGCGGCGCTGGCCAATATCGAAATTCGGGGTGAAGTTTATCTTTCCCGGCGTGCATTTGCGGTCTTGAATCAGAGCCGCCAGGCACGGCAGGAAACGGAATTCGCTAATCCCCGCAACGCGGCGGCCGGGACTTTGAAATTGCTTGATCCCAAAGCGGTCGCGGCCCGCGAACTTGATATTTTTATTCATACCGTGCCGGTTGCGCCGGATAATAATTTCCGTTCGCATTATGAAACCCTGGGTAAATTAAAAGAAGCGGGATTCAAGATCGTCCCCGGTCTGCGCCGCTGCGAAAGCATTGAAGAAGTTCTTCGCTATATCGCATCCTGGGAAGCCCGGCGAGACGATCTGGATTTTGATGTCGATGGGATGGTCATCAAGGTGGATTCATTCCAGGATCAGGCAGAACTGGGATCAACGATGAAAAGCCCCCGCTGGGCGATCGCCTTTAAATATCCCACCCGCCAGGCGCTGACCCGACTTCAGGCCATTCATTTACAGGTGGGCCGGACCGGCCGGATTACGCCGGTCGCCGTCCTGGAACCGGTTTTTCTTTCTGGCAGCAAGATTTCCCGCGCCACGCTCCATAACGAGGATGAAATCAAAAGAAAAGATATTCGCGTAGGTGACCTGGTCGTTATTGAAAAAGGCGGCGAGGTAATTCCCAAAGTAGTGTCCGTGAAGACCGATAAGCGTCCGCCGGGTTTGTCTCCAT
>CBFGIH010000104.1:2378-5442 GCA_965648775.1 Caldifarciminota bacterium
ACCTGTCCGGTCTGCCAGGAGCCGATTATCCGCGTTCCCGGTGAGGCCGACTGGCGATGCGTGAACATATCTTGTCCGGCTCAGATCAAAGGTTCTATTTTGCATTTTGCATCCCGGCCCGCGATGAATATTGAAGGGCTTGGTTGGAAACTGGCGGAGCGATTGGTGGCCAGCGGCATGGTTAAGTCTTTTGCCGATCTCTACGAACTTACCATCACGCAGCTGGCCAGCATGGAAAGAATGGGCGATAAATCAGCCCGCAACCTGTTGACGGCTATTCAAAACAGCAAAGAGCGTCCCTATGTCAATGTGCTCTACGCCCTGGGCATCCCCAACGTCGGTCTCAACACCGCTTTTTTGCTGGTTGAACATTTTCCCGCGATTACCAGGTTGATGAAGGCCACGCGGGACGAACTTTCCTCTTTGCGGGGCATCTGCGAGACGATTGGCGCAAGCATCATGGGTTATTTCCACAGCAGCCGGAATTGTAAACTGATCGAACGGCTTAAGAACGTTGGTTTGAAATTTAAAGCCGACCCGGTAAAAAGCGCAAATGTATTGAAGGGTAAAAAAATTGTTTTTACCGGTGAACTCAAGACCATGACTCGGTCCGAAGCCCAGGATTTAGTCCGCCGGGCAGGCGGACATCCTTCTTCAACCGTCTCCCGCGCGACCGATTATGTCGTGGCGGGATTAAATCCCGGTGCCAAATATGACCTGGCCCGGAAGCTGGGTGTTAAAGTTGTCAACGAACAGGAATTTCTATCTTTAATTAAAACGGCAAAGGAGAAACCATGAAAGAAGATCGGTACGTAAATTACATTGAAAAATTCGTCCGTCAGGAACTGGAAACCATGATGGCCAGCGATAAGACCATTTGCAAGTGCGACAACTGTTATCAGGACATCATGACTTTGACGCTGAACAATCTCCCGCCGATGTATGTTTCGAGCAATGTTGGACACATTCTGACGATGTACAATTTGACGCGCGATCAGCTGCGGGCTCAGGTAATGGTAGAGCTGCTGAAGGCGGTAGCCACGGTTAAAAAAAATCCCCGTCATTAGTGTCGGCGGGGTGAAGCGCGTCAGTCCAATAAACGGTCATCTTCAATTAAGCGCCTTATGCGCTCAATGAGTGGTGTAAGTTCGCGGTCCCGATTCAGAAACGGCACTTCACGGCGTAAACGCCGGATAATTTTTTCAAGGGCCGGTGAGGTTCGCAGGGGCGCGAGCAGCTCAATGGCTTGAGCGGCGCAAAGCAATTCAATTGCCAGGACGTAAGTGGTATTATTTAATATCTCCATCGCCTTAAGCCCAGCGTTCATCGACATGGATACATGATCTTCCTGATCCGCCGAAGTGGGGATGGAGTCGACCGAAGCAGGGTGAGCGAGTTGCTTATTTTGACTGACCAGCGCCGCGGCCGTAGTTTGCGCCATCATCAAACCCGAATGCAATCCCGGATGCCGGGCCAGAAAGGGCGGCAGGGCCGACAATTCGTGGTCCAACAGCCGGAAGATACGGCGTTCCGCAATGCCGGCGATTTCCGCCAAACCCATGGCCATGATATCGCTAACAAAAGCGATTGGTTCGCCGTGAAAGTTGCCGCCGTTAACGATCAAATCCAAATCGGAGAAAACAAGAGGATTATCCGTGACCGAGTTTATTTCAATCTCCAGACCGCGGCGGCAAAAATTGAATAAATCGCGCACGGCGCCGTGGACTTGAGCCATGCAGCGCAGCGAATAAGGATCCTGGACTTTCTTGCAATCGCGGTGCGCGGAGAGGATTTTGCTGTCGCGGAGCAAATCTCTGATCCGCCGGCCGGATAACACCGCGCCCGGATGCGGCCGGACCTTGAAAATCCACGGTTGGAACTGAGCCTCCGTGCCTTTTAATCCCTCCAGCGACATCGCGCCGCTTAAATCCGCAATATCCAGCAGGCGTGATCCCTGCTGCCAGATTTGACAGGCGACCGCGGTTGAAAACTGGGTGCCGTTTAAGAGAGAAAGCCCTTCCTTGGGCCGTAATTCGTGAGGCTGAAGACCGCAGCGGGTCATTGCCTTCCGGGCGGACATCAGCCGGCCCTGGTGCATGACCTGGCCGCGGCCGATCACCGCCGCGCCAATTGCCGCCATCGGTGCCAGATCGCCGGAAGCGCCGACCGAACCTTTAGTCGGTACGATCGGCACAATATCGTGGTTCAACATGGAAAGCAACAGTTTGATGAGCTCGGCGGAAACCCCCGAATTTCCTTGAATCAGCGTATTGATGCGCAAAGTCATGGCGGAGCGGACAATGGACACGGGGAAAGGCGGGCCGACCCCCGCGTTATGGCTCAGAATGATGTTGCGTTGCAGTCGAAGCCGATCGGCAGACCGAATCGGTATCTGAGCCAGCGCCCCGAAACCCGTGTTAAGACCGTATACCGGTTTGGCCTCGGCGATTTTTCGGTCAAGGTATCGTCGGCTGCGGCGGATTTTTTGCCAGAGTTGGGGCGCAATGCGTACCGATTGTCGGCGGCGACTGATATCTTCCAGCTGGGCAATGGTAAGATTGCGGCCGTTGAGAATTACCATTTTAACCGATAACCGATCCTCACCCGGTTAAGGTCGGTTTCAATCGAGAAATCGTGCAGCTTGGCTCCGACATAAGCGTCAGCCAGAGAATAGCCAAAAACAAATAAATTCCACCAGAGGTAAGAATTTCTTTTTTCAAAATTATGATCCCGGTGATTGATATAGGCATAGTAACCAAGAGTAATTTCGGCGCTGGCGATCGCCAGGCCGGGGAGATAACGGTCAGTATAAAACTGGCCGCCCCCGGGCAGGAGACAGAACAGCATGGCTGTTCGGGCCGATTTTGTTTCAGAGAAAGATAAGGAAAAAAGTAAGAATAAACCCAGCAAAAGGGAACGATTCATTATTTAGTCAGCTTGTATTCAAACCGCTCGGTAGAGTCAATAACCGATTGCAGATATAGGTTACGGTAAACGATATGCTGCTCGTTTAAAAAACGCATGACATCTTCAGCGCGGCGGTGCGCGGCAGGCGCGGAAAGGT
>CBFGIH010000104.1:5452-5792 GCA_965648775.1 Caldifarciminota bacterium
AGTGCGGATCGAAATTGCGCAGGATGTCGATCTCGGCATAAGGCGTAAGGCGGTCATCTTTGAAGAATCGATCCACGGGAAAACGATAGCGGTCACCGGAAAGCCCTTTTTGACCCTTGAGAACCTCTTCCCACATTTTTATTTCTTGTTCCAATTTATCCACGTTGCTCTTGAGCGGCGCATAACGAACCCGATAAAAATAGATAAAACCAGCAGCGAAGAGCAGGGCAATGATCCAGCCGAGATATTTCATAAGCGTTCGATCGCCGATTCAATTGCGTTTTTTTTATGAAGGAGCAGGTTCAGTTTTTCTTCTTCGTGTTTTTTAACCTCTTGATTA
>CBFGIH010000105.1:0-459 GCA_965648775.1 Caldifarciminota bacterium
AAACCAGAATTTTTAAACCGGATCGACGAGGTGATTGTTTTCCAGCCGCTGGGATTTGATGAAATCAAGGGTATTGTCCAGCGGGAAATCAAAAAAATTGCCCGGAATGTCGCTGAGTTCGGTTTCACGCTTGAATGCACCGAAGCACTGATGGAGCACCTGGCCCGCGAGGGATTTGATCCGGTCTACGGCGCACGCCCTCTGCGGCGCGCTCTTCAGCGCCAACTGGAAAATCCGCTTTCCCGTTCCATCATCAGCGGCTCGTTCAAAAAAGGAGACCGGATTCAAGCCGATTATCAAAACGGCGGTGTTGTTTTTTTACGCGGATAAACCATTGTCCGCGCCGCGGCGTTCTTGACTTTCCGCTTTTTATTTCTATAATCATTGCGAACCCTGGAGGAGGAATGAAAACCGTGTTTAATATTAAACAATTTCGGTCACTGGCTCTGTTATTTTCTG
>CBFGIH010000105.1:469-5748 GCA_965648775.1 Caldifarciminota bacterium
TTTTTATTATGCGCTGCGATCATGGCCCGTCAGAACCAGGACCCTCTGAAATATGGATGCATGCTTACGCCTTTCAACCTCAGCGCTTGATGGTTCATCTCGGCGACACGGTCAAGTGGATTAACCGCGAGGACCCTTTGCATCGCGTGGTCAGCGGAGTACCCAGTCATCCCGATAGCTTATTTGACAGCGGCGAACTTGCTTACAATGATACTTTTGCATATGTTTTTGACACGATCGGTCTCTTTAACTATTTTTGCCAGCTTCATCCCGCGATGATCGGTTCGGTAACGGTGGAGGGTGGAACCGGCCGCTAAACTGATGTAATTTTTCTTGTCAGAATGATTGAAATCGATGGTTCACACCTGGAAGGGGGCGGTCAGATTGTCCGGACCGCGGTCGGTTTTTCAGTAATCACCGGTTTACCGACGCGCATTTATAATATCCGTCAGGGTCGTGATAAACCAGGCCTGCGGCCTCAACATCTGGAAAGCGTCATGGCCGCGGCTAAACTCTGTGGCGCGGAAGTGAACGGTTTGAATCTCGGCGCCCGTGAATTTGAGTTCAAACCAGGGACCGCACGCGATTTCACTCATAAAATCGATACCAGGAGCGCCGGCGCGGTTACCCTCATTGCCCAGACGCTTTTGCCCATTTCCTTTGCGGTCGGGGTCAAACTGAATTTGGAAATCTGCGGCGGCACCGCCGTGCCGTTTAGCCCGACGATCCATTATTTGATAAATGTCCTGGCACCCGTTCTATTGTCTATTGGTCTGAAAATTGAGATTAACATTGCCCGGCACGGTTTTTACCCGGTCGGCGGAGGCCAGGTAACAATCATTGCGGTTCCGACCGCCGTAAGGCATGTCAATCTCACCGAGCGTGGTAAAATGTACAAAATTGAAGCGATGTCACTGGCAGCGGTCAAGCTGCGCGGCTCGCGGGTCGCCGAAAGGATGATCGAGAGTTTCCGGCATTTTTTCCCGGCCGCCAAGACCGTGATTGAATACGCGCCGGCGCTCTCGCCGGGCTGTTATCTTTGCGCCCATGCCGTTTTCGATCAAGGCCGGCTGGGAATCGATGCCGTGGGTGAAATTGGTAAACGGTCAGAGAACATCGGCGCAGAAGTGGCTCGCCAGTTGCAGACGGTCATTGATTCTGAAGCGGCGGTTGATCATTGGCTGACGGATCAGATCATTCCTTACCTGGCGATCGCCACTGCCCGGAATAATGTTCAATCACGCGTACGGATACCAACCCTGACGCGCCATGCGGAAACCAGCATCTGGGTTGCAAAAAAATTCATGCCGGTGGATTTTCGCCAGGAAGGTCAGATTCTGCGGTGCGTGAGTGTTTAATTTGGTTCCGCTGATAATTTTTCCAAAAAGCCGGGGATGATTTCAAGGCAAGAGAAAATCAGCGGGTGGTGGCTGCTGGCAATAACTGGTTTCTGGGGTTTGACCTTTCCGGTGACCAAAACCGCGCTTCATTTCATTTCACCGTACCTCTTTATTTTTTTGAGATTTATGCTGGCCAGTGTGGTCGTGTATGCGATTTTCTGGATCCGCATCAATCGAGCCCGCTGGGCACCATTGCTGGCCGGGTGCGTGATCGCGGTCACTATTTTTGTTGGTTTCATGACCCAGACCGTCGGGTTAACATATACTTCGGCCAATAAATCTGCGTTCATCACTTCTCTGTACGTGGTCTTCGTGCCATTTATTTCATACTTTCTGGAGGGAAAAAGAATCAGCCGGTGGCCGGCGGCCGGTATTATCCTGGCGGTCGGGGGATTATATCTGCTGACCGATCCTGGATCCGTCGGTATTAATTTAGGCGATATTCTAACCGCCATCTCCGCGGTTGCTTTCGCTTTCCAGATCGTGCTGACCAATATCTATACGCGGCGTCATGACCCGGCCGTCCTGTTGTTTTACGAATTCGCTGCAACCACCTTGCTGTGTGTTCCTTTTATATTTATTGGAACCAAACCCGTAGTTTTTAAGATGTCTCTGCTCTCCTCGTTGCTGTATATTGCCATTGTTGCCACGGTTTTCAATATTTATATCCAGAATCGTTATCAAAAGAATGTCCTGGCAACCCGGGCGGCGTTGATTTACGCCACCGAACCCGTGTTTGCTTCGATCTTTTCCCTGCTGGGTGAAACTTTTACCGCCTCCGGCCTTATAGGTGCCGGTCTGATTTTGGCGGGCCTGATCATTTCCGAACGGCGCTGATTTTTAGCTGTTCACCGGTTGACAACGATCTTCCCGATCAAACGGCCTTCACTGGTCTTTAGCTCTGCAAAGTATATACCTGCCTGAAGGCCGGATGCGTCAGCGGTGACAAAGGGTAAGGCGGGAGGGACTTCCAGAATTTTTTGTCCGGAACTATTATACAACGTGATTTCACGGATGTCTTCCGGGATGCCGGGATGGTTGATGGTGAAAAACCGGCAACATGGATTGGGGGTAATCACGATTGATCGGCGGCGCCGGTCATTCATCTTGGACTCGGTTATGTTAAGATACGGTGTTTTTTCGAAATAAACGTCATTGTCTGTTTCGTAATTGATCTCATGTGCCCAGATCAGGTAGATGTTACTGTTTTCGACGAAGAGATGCGGTTGAAGATTATAAACCGTATCGCTGGTGACTGTTTCCTCGCTTAACCAGTTGACCGCATCATATGATCGTCGACGTTTCAGGTTGTAAGCGGGATAAACGTATTTACCGTAATAGACCAGGTAGGCGCCGTCCGGCGCCTGGACCGGAAAAGCGTCGTGAGAATTCATGTTCGTGGTCAGGCGGATGGAATCGCTCCAAGTTATTCGGTCCAGTGAGGTTCGGATGAAGACGTCGATGTTCGCGGAAGATGAGCCAGAGCGCCGCTGATATGCGAGGAGGTAAGTTCCGTTAGCGTGTTTCATGATTCTTGGTCGGTTGCCAGAAGGGGCGCAGAGGGTTTTCAGGGTATCCCAGGTGCTTTGATACGGACAATGGGCGATAAAAGCGCCGCCTGGTCCCCGGTAACTCATGGTCAAGGATGAATCCGGTTCAAGGATGACGGTTGGGTCATAGTGCATATCGCTCGCGCTCCAGCCCAGGTTAATGCGGCCTTGTTTGACCCAGGTAATGCCGTCAAGGGACCAGGCCGTATAGATACCGTAGGTTCCGGTTTCGTTGGAAGCGTACCACAAGCGGATCGTATCATTAGGCAACTGAACGAAACTTAAGGTTGCCTGATCGCCAGGATCAGCGATTATGGGTACCGGTGTTGACCAGCTGTTGCCGTCATTCGTTGAGAAAACGACGAAAAGATTGCCGGATGCCCAATCCGGATTGCGGTCGAAAATGACTATCAGCCGGCCGTCCCGGAGCCGGGTGATCCAGGATTCATAGTCGTTATCTGGCCCGCCGGAAACCACGATCGGTGCTGAGTAAGACAACGCGGTCAAGAAAGTCAACAAGATGGTGAGAAGGGGTAATCGCCTTTGATGTTGAATCATTGTGTTTTTCAATAAAATTATAGCGAACTGAGATATCCAGTCAAGAGCATTGTTTTGTTGCTAACGGGATTGACCCGGTTGGTTTTTTGAATATAATTCGAAGGATAAATAATTTAGTCAACCGAATACAACTTAGGAGGACAAATGAAGGTTCTGATTTCAGATCCCATTGCCAAGGAAGGCGTGGAGTTGTTAAAGAAAGCCGGTTTTGAAGTGGTGGAGAAAACTGGTTTACCGCCGGAGGAATTGATAAAAATAATCCCCGAATTTGATGGCATCATTGTCCGCAGCGCCACTAAAGTGACTAAAGAAATAATTGATGCCGGCAAGCAGCTAAAAGTAATTGGCCGGGCCGGAGTCGGCCTGGACAATGTCGACAAAGACGCCGCTAAGGCTCGGGGGATAAAAGTCGTGAACACGCCCGCCGCGACTTCCATTTCCGTGGCGGAACTAGCATTAGGTATGATGCTTGGTGCGGCACGTATGATTCCCCAGGCAACGGTTTCTACCAAAGCCGGTAAGTGGGAAAAGAAAAAATTTCACGGTTTTGAGTTATTCGGCAAAACCCTGGGGATCATTGGCATCGGCCGGATTGGTTATGAACTGGCAAAAAGAGCGCGGGCACTGGGCATGAAAGTGATCGCTTATGACCCGTATGTCAAACAGTCAGATGCCGGGGAATTGGTGGATTTCGAGACCCTGCTGAAAAACGCTGATTACATATCGCTGCACATACCCAAGACCAACGAAACGGCCAACATCTTAAACCAGGCGGCGTTTGCCATGATGAAAAAGGGCGTCGTCATTGTCAACTGCGCGCGGGGCGGTGTCATCGATGAAGATGCACTGTACGAGGCCATCGTTAATGGCACGGTGCGCGTCGCCTGTCTTGATGTTTACGCGATCGAACCAGCCAAGGAACATAAACTGTTTGCCCTGGAACAGGTGATATTAACGCCTCACATCGGCGCCCAAACCGAGGAGGGGCAATTGCGCGCGGGCATTCAGATCGCAGAAGTGGTCATGGAAGCGTTCAGGAAGTGAAGAAGGATTGCCGTTATTAATTAAACAACCGCTGCGGTCGGTTGCGTAAGCCGACCGCAGGCTTATTCCAACCGCAAAGGAGAGCCACCATGCCGGAAATCAAAGGTTTCAAGGGGATCAGATACAATTTAGAAAAAATCAAGAATTTTACTGATGTTATCACCCAGCCATACGATCAAATATCCGATGATATGGAAAAATCCTACCGCCGTCGGAGTCCCTACAATTTTGTCAACCTGGTTTTAACCAAATACGCGGAAGGCCATGACCGCCCCCGGGAATACGAACGAGCCCGGCAATGTGTTCAAACCTGGCTAAGGGAACGAATCTTTATTCAGGACGAGCAACCGGGACTGTATCCTTACTTTCAGGAGTTTACGAATCGTGATAAAAAATACATTAGAAAAGGATTTTTCTGTATTTTGAAACTCGAAGCCCTTGGCCAAGGCGGGATTTTACCCCACGAAAAAACTCTGGCCAAACCCAAAGAAGACCGGATGAATCTTACCCGCAAGACCAAGAAGGATTTCGAGCCGGTTTTTCTTCTTTATACCGACCCGGCCAATGCCGTGATGAATCTGTTGGAGAAACAATGCGCCGTCTCTCCATTGATCAATGTCACGGATGAAAATAAGGTTGTTCACAAATTGTGGCGCGTGGTTGATTCGCCGACCATTGAAAAGATCGCTGCGCAGTTAAAAAGCTCAACGCTGGTCGTCGCGGACGG
>CBFGIH010000106.1:0-3579 GCA_965648775.1 Caldifarciminota bacterium
CCGGAAAACTTGATGTGGGCGGCTATGTCAAAATGACCATGGGCGGCAGCCGCACCTTTGTTACCTCGCCCAATCAATTGAATCAACCGCGCCAGTCGCTCTGGCCCGAACTGGAGATGAAACAGGAAATGGCCATCAACCTGGACGGCCAGGTCGGCGACCGCATCAAGGTTTTCATTGACCATAACTCCGAGCGGGTTGATGAAACGGAAAATAAGATAACGATCACTTATAAGGGCCGGGAAGATGAAATCCTCCAGGAGATAGAAGGCGGCGATACCCAGCTTTCCATTCCCGCCACGACCTACACCGGCGACATCCCTTCCCACCGCGGATTGTTTGGCATCAAATCGCAGGCCCGACTTGGCCCGATGGATATCGTGGGGATTGCCTCCCGGGAGCAATCTGAAACCCAGGAACTGGTGATCGAAGGCTCGGTGCAGGCGGACACCAGCCGAAAATGGAATCTGGATTACGAAAAAAGACGCATCTTCTGGCTGGGCACGTACGATACGCTGGTTCAGGGTTCGCTGGAGATCTACGTCGATGACAACATCAGTCAGAATAACCAGGATAATCTTACCTGGTGGGGATATGCGTTCGTTGATGCCAATGACGATAACATTCCTGACATCCCCGGTGATACCGCCAAGGGCTGGTATACCTACAAGGTTCCCGGCGATTATTATCAGTTTTTACCCGGCAATAATACGATTCGGCTTAACGCATCGCTTTATTTGAACCATGATGTGCTGGGCGTGATCTATAAAAAGGTGGTGGCCGGCGAAACGCTGACTGTGGGCCGGGCGCCCGATACGCTGGGTGATACGATCCAGTTGAAATTGATTTGTCCGCGCAATGAAATTACCCCGTCTTCTCCGCTTTGGTATTATGAACTCAAAAATTATTATCAGGTGGTGAATCCCGGTTCACGGCTGGATTCCCTGCGCATATACCGCCGCAAGCCTAATGGCGAGATCACGGATGTGGACGATAACAATATCCCTTTTATCCAGCGGCTGGGCCTTGATTCCTTTCCGCAGGATGGCGTAATTGATGAATACCGGGTTTACGACCCGGGCCAAGGACTGCTGATCTTTCCCGAGCCTCTGCCTTTTATTTCCGAACGCCTGCCCGAACCGGATTCCGGTATCTATCTCAATCCCTATCACTATCAGGGCGAACCAAAATATTACCTTTTCAAGAAGACGGTTGAGGCCAAGCCGGTCTATGAGATTCCCGCCAACGCCCAGCGGGTTTGGGTCTGGGTGGATGATATACCCCAGGATTCGCTTGCTGATTACCACGTTGATTACAGTGAAAGAAAAATTGAATTCCGGAAACCGATCGCACCCACATCCCGCGTTCGCATCAAAGTTGAATATACGCCTATCTTTTCCATGGCTCAGAAATCTCTGGTCGGTCTCCGGGCGAGCATGAGGACCATGGGTGACGGTACCCTGGGCACTTCTTTCTTTTACCGGACAGAATCCTACTTGGCTGAACATGTCCGCATCCGGGAGGAACCCTTCAGCCGCATGGTCTGGGAGGCTGATTTTGCCCTGCCCGAGAGCCTGCCTTTTCTAACCAGTATGATCGACTGGCTACCTTTAATCCAGACTGAAACCCAATCCCGTCTTAACCTGAATTTTGAGGGCGCTTATTCCTACACCAACCTCAATTCCCGGCACGCCGCTTATCTTGATGACCTGGAGTCGTCGACGATCATCAGCAACGAAATACAAATCAACCGCACTTCCTGGGTGCCGTCGTCAATGCCGGTGGGTCAGCATTCCGACTGCTTTGCCCGTAACCGGTTGATCTGGTACAATCCGCCAGACACCTCCCGGCTGCAGGTGAAAGACATCTACGCCGATCCACCGGATCCCAACGAAGACGCCGATGTCTTAAAAATCATTTTTCAACCGGACAGCAGTCGTTCCTTTGCGGGATTGACCCAGTATCTTTACAGCGAGGATTTCAGCGAATGCGAGAATCTGGAATTGATCATCCGGGGGAAAGGCGGCCAGCTTCATATTGACGTGGCCCAGGAAATAAGCGAGGACCAGCTGCGCCGCAATCGCAGCGGTTTGCTGCAACCGACTGGCACGCTGGAAGATGAAGACCGCACCTCGCCCCGCGGCACCTGGTATCAGGGCACCGAAGACACCGGACTGGATGGTATCTTTGGCGCGGACGGGGCCAACATCGCCGGCGACGACGGCAATGATGATTACCAGGGAACTGATTTAAGCGGCGGCATTAACGGCACCGAAAATAACAATATCTGGGATACCGAAGATATTGACCGCAACGGGGTTTTAAATACTGAAAACCGTTACTACAGTTTCTCGCTGGATCTCGATTCCGCCCGCTTTCGGGTCAACAACGCGGGGCTGCGTAACGGCTGGTCGATGTTTCAGGTTCCGATCAAGGACACGACCGCCCGGGATACCACGGTCGGCACGACGCCGGATTGGAGAAACATCAAGTATCTTAGAATCTGGCTGGACGGTTTTGCCCAGACGGAGACCCTGCTCATCTATAAACTCAATTTCACCGGCAGCCGTTGGAAAAACCTCGGCATCGCCGGTGATTCCGCGACCATGGATAATTCTGAGAAGTTCACTCTGACCCCCGTTAACACCAGGAATAATTCTTATTACAAACCGCCCTACGAGCTGGAAAAAGACATTTTTGGAAAGTTGAAAACCGAAGGAGGGCTGGAGTTCACGCTGGACAGCATACGGCCGAACCATTATTGCATCGCTCGCCGACGCACTGAACAGAGCGAAGATTACCGCGGTTATGATACCCTGACTTTTTACCTGCGCGCCCTGTCTCTAACTTCCAATCCGGAGATCGCCGTCCGCCTGGGTTCGGACTCGTTTAATTTCTATGAGTATCGAACTCTGTACAATCAGGCGGGCGAACTCGGCTACAATGATTATCGGTTATACCGGATTCCCCTGCAAACCTTCCTTAACCTGAAAAATCGCAAGCGCCAGTCATCCGGCATGATAATGCTGGATACCTTAACGGACGGTGCCTACACGGTCGCCGGCAATCCGTCTTTATCCTCAAATCAGTTCTTTGAAGTTCGGATTGCTAATGTTGATCCCTCGGGTCAACTGCTCAGCGATAAATTCTGGTTCAATGATATCAAATTGACCGGACCACGCAATGAAATGGGCCGTATTATCCGGGGCAGCGCGGCCCTCAATCTCGCCGATTTATCCACGATCAATTTTTCTTTCAATGAATCCAACGGCCGCTTCCGACGTCTTTCCGAAAGCAAGGATATCGCCAGCCAGAGCGCCGGACATTATTATTCGCTGGGCGGTTCCGTGGCAATTGATAAATTCCTGCCCCGGAGCTGGTACTTCAGCATTCCCTTCACGGTTAATTATAATCAGAGTGAATACAGTCCTCGTTTCTGGTATAACGCCAACGACCTCGAGGTCGCGCCCGAGGACGAAGCGCGTTTAAGGGAGCGATCTCAATCCCAATCCTATGCGGTACAACTTTCCAAGTCCAACTCCCGCAATTGGTTTTTAAAGCACACGCTTGATCAGTTAT
>CBFGIH010000106.1:3589-5737 GCA_965648775.1 Caldifarciminota bacterium
GCCACGGTCTGCGACACTTCTCGCACACAGAATTACAATGCTTCCTATCGGATTGATCCTAAATTGTCGGTCAAACTCGGCAGGCAGAACTGCAATCTCCTGCCTTCCCTGCAGGTCGCGTCGGCGTATGCCGCTAATGATCTTTGGTCCTACACCAGGACCGATATCGACAAACTCTATCAACTTTCTCAGTCGGCTCGCCGCCGGACCTTGAGTCCCTCATATAACCTGACTTATGCGCCCCACCCGGCTTTAACCGCAGGATTCAATTTTTCGGAAATCCGGGATTCTCTCAATCCACGGCACGGTACTTTTGGCGAAGAGGTCTCACGGAACCAGGCGCTGAATGCCTCTTACCGGCAAAACATTCTGATTTTTTCTCCGGTTTTTTCCTACAACGCCGGTTACACGGAAGATCATCGTTTTGAGATCCGCCAGACCCAGGATTTTCGCAATGTGACCAATACCTCTCGTTACAGCGTCAGCGGCGGCGTGGATGTCAAAAAGGCCCTGAAATTTCTGACCCGACTGCGCGATGAGACAAAAGATAGCCTGCAGGTGGTGGGATCGCCGCTCTGGCTGGTCCGGGGCGTGGAACGGATCGTCGACTTTATTCAAAATCCAATGCTGTCTTACTCCCGTCAGCGCGGTTCAAATTATTTACAGGTTTACCGCCGTCCGAATTTTAAATATCAGATTGGTCTCGATGACAGCCTGACGCGTGATTTTTACGCTGCCACCTCTTACCCGGCACGCAATGTCACGGATAATTTCAGCGCCAGTTCCGGATTTTCTTATCGGCGGATCAGTGTCCAGGGCAGCTACACCAGTCAGATCTCTCAATCCCTGCTCAACAGCGGCCAGATTTCCCGGAATACCAGCCGCAGTTTTCCCAACGCCTCAATTCATGTTTCGGGCGTGGAAGCACTGCCGATGTTGAAAAAGTTGACGCATTCCTCATCCATCAACACTTCTTTCAATCAGGACCTGGCGAGGTCATACACGATCAATGGCCAGGATCCTCCGCAATTGCAGTCCGCCAGCCGGACGCTGAGTTTGAGCCCGCTGATCAGCTGGCAGGCAAACTGGGTTAAAGGCATATCCACGACGGCGGACATTACCTATTCTCAGACGAACACGAAAATGTATTTGGCCGGGTCGGAAATCGAAAACCGAACCTTAAACCGGGGCGGCTCCTTATCCGCGGGTTATTCCTTCAGCGCGCCCAACGGCGTGAAACTGCCTCTTATGCGCGGAATAAAATTTTCTTCCACCTTATCGACTAACATGAACATCAACTATAACCGGTCAACTACCTTTGGCCCTGATCAGCAGCCTACTACCGACAACACGAGTCTTGGTTCGTCACTGGGGTTGTCTTATAATTTTTCCGCCAGTATCACCGGCGGCGCCAATCTGGACTATGCCGAAAACAAGGATCTCAATAATAACACCGGCACTAAGCGCCTGGGCGTAAACATATGGGCAAACATAAATTTCTGAACGGGCGCTATTTTGTTTTCATCGGCGTGCTGATCTCCGTCGCCGGCTTTGCTTTTTCATCGCCTTTTCATTATCTTGAAGAATTCTGCGCGATCGGCGAAAGGACGCCGGGATCCCCCGCCCACCGTCAGGCAATGCGTTACATCGTCGATCACCTGCCCCACGCCGAGGTTGATTCCTTTGACCATCGAGGCGTCCGCTATTTCAACATTCGTCAGAAGTTTTCCGGAACCGGACCCGCGATTGGTCTGGGCGTTCACTGGGATTCATATCGCGGCTGTCCGGGTGCGAACGACGGCGGTTCCGGTGTTGCGTTACTGCTTGCCTTGGCCGATACCCTGCGCCAGATTGCTTGCCAGTTACCGGTGCATCTGCTTTTTTTCGATGGGGAAGATGTCAATCAAGCGGAATGCATCGGTTCCAATCATTTCGCCCGTGCCTGCATTGAGCAGTATTCTTTTATTTTGATTCTGGATATGGTCGGAGACCGCGATTTGAAAATTTACAAGGAGGGTAATTCTAACCAGTTCTTTCCCGATTTGGTTGATTCAATCTGGAAGATTGGCAATGAAGTTTCCCCTGGTTACTTCCTGCCTGAAGTAAAATATTACATAAGCGATGATCATATCCCGCTGATCCGGTACG
>CBFGIH010000107.1:0-5021 GCA_965648775.1 Caldifarciminota bacterium
GTTAATTTCTGGCTCGGTTTGATTTTGATTGCTCAATCGGATTCAATCAATGCTTTGGACCGCACGGGGCTTTGGTCGAGGTTGAATTATTATTTTCAGACCGCGGCCGATGAATTTCAAAAACCGGTTCACGAGATGGCGATTGACCGACGGGGACTGAATTATTACGGTGACGGCAAGTATCGCTTGAAAACTTTTGATTATCTTATTGACCAACCCTGGCAGACCGGGCCATTCATGCAGGTCATGGCTCAGACCCTGATCGATTATGCTGACTCCCTCTGGTTTCTGGCATATTATCCCTGGGCGAGAATCGACGCGGGCGTGCGCCGGGGACTGATTGCACGGCCGGGATCAGCAGCGAGAACCGCGCGGGCGCAGGTCCCGGATGACCGGCGTCAACTGGCCGAGCGGTTGACCAGCCGCCTGGCCGCGGAAAAACTTAACTTCGCTTCCTGGCCGGATTCATTGGTCACCGGCATGCTCCTTTTAACTGCCGAGATTTTAAACAGCCGGCAGTGGCTCGAGCAGGCCACCGCGAATTTAACGAAATCTGATCTGGATTCAGTCGTAAGGGTTTTTAAAAACACCGGCGAAGACGGTTTTGATAACCGATTTTTAGAACGGTTGATCGCTCAAGTTGATTTTCCATCTCTGTCCGCAGGCGCCGTGGACCTGGGATATGGCCTGGAAGATGCTCTTGGTTATTTCGGAAATTTACGGATAACTTCGGCCATCAATTTTAATACCAGCTTGGGCCGGGTTGCTGTTGGAACCGTTTTTGATGACCATTATGACGACGGTCCTTATCTGTTGATCATTGATCCGGCGGGCAATGATGATTATGTCGGTGCTGGCGTCGCGGATCCGGATCATCCGATTGCCATCATCATTGATCTTGCTGGTGATGACCAGTACTCAGGCCCGATCGGTCCTGGCACCGGCATGGCCGGCTACAGCCTAATCATTGACCAGAACGGCAATGATTCGTACCGTTCAGAAAAGTTCGGCCTCGCGACCGGCATCTTCGGCTTAGGCCTGATTCAGGACCAGCGCGGCAATGATTTTTACTATTGCGACCGTTATGGCGAGGGTGCTGGTCTTTTTGGTGCGGGGACCCTGGCTGATCTGGCCGGTGATGATGAGTATGTTTGTTTTCAGTGCAGTCAGGGTTTCGGTTATGTCCGGGGTTGCGGAATTTTACTTGATGTCCAGGGCAACGATCTTTACTCGGCCCGGGATGATACGGTTCTTTATGCCTCGGCCCAAACGGCCGAGCACAACACGAGTTTAGCTCAGGGCGCCGGGTTCGGGATCCGGGCTGATTTCACGGACGGGCATTCCCTGGCCGGTGGTTGCGGCATTCTGGTGGATGGTCAGGGTGATGATCAGTATGACTGCGGCGTGTTTGGTCAGGGTTGTGGTTACTGGTTTGGTGTCGGCTTCCTCGTTGATCTTGGCGGTGCCGATCAATACCACGGCATCTGGTATACCCAGGGTGCATCAGCTCATTTCGCCTTTGGCGGTCTGCTTGACCAGGCCGGCAATGATGAATACCGCACGGAAATCAACATGGGACCGGCGGCCGGCCATGATTTCAGTCTTGGCGTGTTGTTCAATATCAGCGGCGATGACCGTTATTCGGGCGGCGGCCTCGCCCTGGGCGCCGGTAACGCCAACGGCATGGGCCTGCTGGCAGATTTTAGCGGTAACGACCATTATTGCCTGACCGCGGACAACGGCCTCGGTTTTGCCAGCCGGTCCGGTTCCGCCGGTCTTCGGGAGTACCTGCGCGGTGTCGGTCTTTTTTTTGACGGTGCCGGTGCGGATAGCTATTCGGACGCGGCGGCCCGTGACCGGACGCGCTGGCGCAAGAGCGGTCCGGTCGGCATTGGTATTGACTTTTAAAGATTATACGCTAAAATACGCCATGGTCGGCATCGGCTATGATATTCATCGTCTCGTGGAGGGCCGACCCTTATTCTTAGGCGGTGTGAAATTTGATTTTCCCCGGGGCCTGCTCGGTCATTCGGACGGCGATGTTCTCTTGCACGCCGTGATCGATGCCGTGTTCGGCGCCGCCAATCTGGGCGACATCGGTCGTCATTTTCCGGATACGGATCAGCATTATTTGAACATATCCAGCATTGAACTGCTCAAAAAGGCCGGTAAGTTGGTCCTCCGCGCCGGTTTTTTCATCAAATCCATAGACGCCGTGGTGATTACGGAAGCACCAAAAATTCAGGAACGTGCGACTGAGATCCGCCGGGTAATCGCCGCCGGTCTTTCCCTGCCGGAGGCAGCAGTATCCGTCAAAGGCAAGACCAACGAGGGTCTGGGCGAAATTGGCGCCGGCCTGGCGATCGCTGCCTGGGCCGTCTGCGAAGCCGAACGGATTTATGATACCGCTGAGGGATGAAATCCGCGCCCGTCGTCGTCCCTTCGCGACCTATCTTTTATTGGGTATAAACATCGCGGTGTTCCTTTATGAGTTATCCCTGGCGGACAATCTGAACCAGTTTTTTTCAGTTTTCGGAGCCGTTCCTTATAAATTATTTCATCCCGTCTCGCCCGCCGTTTATTTAACCTTGATCTCCAGTATGTTTCTTCACGGCGGGATCGCGCATATCCTCGGTAACATGCTGTTTCTCTGGGTTTTTGCCGATAATGTCGAAGACCGGATCGGTCATGTCAAATTCATTTTTTTCTATCTGATCTGCGGCGTGGCAGGTGCCATGTTGCATGCCGTGACCGCGGTTTCATCGCGGGTGCCCATGGTCGGCGCCAGCGGTGCTATCTCCGGCGTGCTGGGTGCTTACATTCTTTTTTTCCCCCGGGCACGGATTCTAGCCCTGGTGCCCATGGGATTTTTCATGCGCACCGCCTACCTGCCCGCTTTCTTTTTTCTTGGTTTCTGGATTTTTTATCAGGTGTTGCTCGGTCTTTTTTCCCTCGGCGTCGGCACCGGCGTCGCTTATTTTGCTCATATCGGCGGATTCGCCGCTGGCCTTTTGCTGGCCCTGCCTTTTAAATTTGGCCGGCGGCCGAACCCGACTGAATACTCGATTTTTTAACGTTTTAATCATCAAGGAGGAAGGATGCTGATCTTCTTGCTCTTTTCGTCATGGTTCAATTATCGGGCACCCCTGGTGGATAAGGTCGATCCGCGGTGCTTGAATCAGGAGACCATGAGGGTCTGGGTTTACTTCACGGACAAGGCCGTGTCGGTCGATGCTTATCCGGCCGCCCTGAGCGCCGTCCGTGCTCAAATAGCGCCGGTCGCGTGGCGCCGGCGCGCGCAGCGCGGAAAAACCGTTGATTATGCCGATCTGCCGGTGGCGGATGATTATGTGGCGAAAGTGGAAGCCGCGGGCGGCATATTGATCCGCACTTCCCGCTGGCTTAATGCCGCCAGCTTTTTTCTGCGGCGCGAAGATCTGTCCGCAGTGGCGGACTTGCCTTTTGTTTTCCGCGTGGCGCCCGTGGCCTCATATGCACCTGCTTTGTCGCTCGAGACCTCGGTCCGGGCCGAAGACACGCTGGTCTATGGGTTGAGTTATCATCAGTTAAAAATGTTCAATATCGATAAACTGCATGAGCGGTCGGTTTTCGGTTCGAATGTCACGGTCGGCGTGATGGACACCGGCCTGAAACGCCGGCACAATGCCCTGCAGGGCATACGGGTAGTCGGTGAATATGATTTTTACGGCGGAGATCAGGTTTTTTTCGCCGGGATACCCGTGACGGATAAATACGGCGTCTATAGCGCTTTAGTGCCGCACTTAAGCACCAGCGGCCGGTGGTTTCTTTTCCTGGAAGGCGACACCTTGAGCAACAATGTGCCGGTGCGGGATATCCTGTACACCTGGTCTGATGACCTGGGAAATTCCTGGCAACCGCTTCGTAAAATGACCAACCTCTTCAACGACTGGGCCGTGGAAACCGCGGTTTGCGGACGCGATACCATGTTTATTTTTTACCGGGACCGTAAAGGTCTCAATTACCTGGTATATTCAAGTTTAAACGATTCCCTTCTGAAATTGCCGACCACCTGGCTGGGCGGGTCGCGGGAACCGAGCGTGGTTCAGGTCCGGGATACGGTTTATGTTTTTTACCAGCGCCGCAACCAGCTTTATCTGCGCCCGGGAACTTACAACAGCGAATTTGCCGGCGAAATGCTGCTGGACACGACCGGCAGCAGCCGGTTGATCAGACATCCCGCTGCGGTTGCCAGCTCAGACAAGATCGGCGTTTTTTATCATTCCTCCTTTCCTGATTCATTGTTTTTCCTCCGCTGCAGTCTGACCGCAGGCAATTTTCAACGTTCATCACTTTTTGCCGGTAAGAACGCGCAGGCAGTGGCCATCGGCGACACCATCTGCCTGGTCTGGTGCGATAACAGTAATCCGCCGTTATTCCGCATCGGGTTTACCCGCTCCGACGATTTCGGCGTTTCTTTCCGGCCCGCGCAGTATCTGGCGGAACAACTGACCTCGTTGGGCCGCATCGCGGTTCAGCGCCGCGCCAACGCGGTCATGGTCGCGTGGGAATCCGCCGGCCGGATTTACTACCGGCAGTCCAGCGATGGCGGCCAGAGCTTTGGCCTCGTTGATTCTTTACCCCTTGAGTTTGCTTACCTGCCGTTTCTGATTTCTACTGCCAGCGGCATTAATCTGGGCTACGCGGTCCGCGGCGATTCTGATACCTATGACGCTTCTGTTCAACCCAACCACGGCACGGAAATGCTGGGGCTAATCGGCGGTTATTCCCAATCTCAGTACCGCGGCATCGCGCCCGGCGTCAATTTTTTGGTGGCCAAGACTGAGATCCGTGATTCGGTTTATGAATTCCCGGTCGAGGAGGACACCTGGGTTGCCGGCCTGGAGTGGATGGAAGCACACGGCGCGGATATCGTCAATAGTTCCCTGGGCTACACCAATTGGTACAACTGGCCGGCGGATTACGACGGCAAGACCTCGCCGGCTTCAATTGCCGCCCGTGAGGCCTGCCGGCGCGGCATG
>CBFGIH010000107.1:5031-5733 GCA_965648775.1 Caldifarciminota bacterium
ACGGCCGCCGGCAATGTTGCCGTGCATCAGCTGGTCATTCCGGGCGATGCGGAAGGGGCGATAACCGTGGGTGGCATTGACACGCTTTTCGGCCGCTGGCGTTATTCCGGCTGGGGGCCGACCAATGACGGCCGCCGCAAGCCTGAATTGGTGAGCCTGGCCGCGGCGACGGTCGTGGTTGATCCGGATTCGACCAGTTCCTACCTGCTGTCCACTGGCACGTCCGGCGCCACGGCCATGGTTTCCGGCATGTGCGCGTTGCTGCTGGAAATTCATCCGAACTGGAGTGTGGATTCGATCCGGCAAGCCCTGTTCACGACCGCCAGTGATGCCGGCGCGCCGACCGACAGCATGGGTTTTGGCTGGCCGGATGTCTTCGCGGCGGCCAACAAATCACCATGGTTTATCCAGGACACGACCCCGGCCAATGCTTTCCTGACGCCTTATCCCAATCCTTTTACGCCGGATCTGCAGCCGCGGCTTTACCTGCCGTTCCGCCTGAAAGAAAGCGGATATGCCACTTTGAAGGTTTTTTCCATCGCCGGCCGTTTGATCAAAAGCGAAGAGCGGAATGAACTGCTCCTGCCGGGCCAGTACCGTTCACTCACTCCGACGGCCCCGGATCGGGCCTTTTTCTGGGACGGCCGCGACCAAAACGGACAACTGGTCGCCAGCGGTGTTTATTACGCGGTTTTGATCATG
>CBFGIH010000108.1:0-1478 GCA_965648775.1 Caldifarciminota bacterium
AATCCCTGGTTTCCCGGAAAGGGATCAACTCCACAAACTCGTCGGTTTCCGCATGCGGGTTCTTTTTTAACCAGCGCCGCACATTCACCGGTCCGGCATTGTAAGCGGCCAAGGCCAGAATCGGTGAATCAAATTGGTGAATCAGGTCATTGAGGTAATGACTGCCAAAACGGATGGAAGTGACCGGATCAAAGAGAGAATAGTTTTCGGCATTTAATCCCTGCGCCAGGATGCGACCGGTTTCAGGAATTATTTGCATCAAGCCGCGCGCGTCCGCAGTCGAAACCGCTTCCGGATCAAACAAACTTTCCTGCCAGATGAGCGCCAGCATCAAGCTTTGATCCAGGCCGGTTTCCTTGATCGTAAAGAGATAACGCCGGGGATAGATCCGCCGAAAAAGTTCCAGGGGCATCGTGAACGTATTTTTTTGCTCGGCGCGCTCTTTGATCGTCAGTGCGTAATTGATTGCGGGTCGGTCCGCGCCGTAGCGGTCGCAGAGTTCCTGGAGATAACGAAGGTCACCGATTGAGAGCGGTTCCAGTCCAGCCAGCTCGGCCACGCCGTATTTGGTTTCGCCGAACTCGAAATAGGTGGTGGCGCGGTTAAGCCGCAAAGAATCCTGGCGGTCAAAGGTGATGGTCGTGTCACCGATCTGCGCCAACCAGCGATCAAAGGTCAGGGTGTCAATCGGCAGGCGCGTCCGGTTTTTGAGCAGGGAGTAATAGGACAGGGGATAGCGGCGGAATAAAAATGTTTTCAAGCTGTCCACCGGCAGATCCAGCCGTTCCCGGACGCGGATCTGCCAGTAAAGATATTCGGGATCCGAGGACCCGGTTAAGATGGTTAGCGCTTCTGGAAGCCGACCCAGCCGATACAGCTGCAGGGCAGCGCGGAACCGGGTGTTGCGTTCGTTGATTTTCAGGAAAGTTTCAACCGCCTTCAGGGTATCGCCCAGGTCTTCCAGTAAAAAAGCCTTTTGCCGCAGCGCCGAAACGGCGAGTTTGGAATCCGGATACCGGCGGCAGAGGGAGTCATAAAGCGCGATCGCCCTGGCAAAGGATTCGATGTTTTCGTAACTGCGGCCTTGATAATACAGGGCCTCGGCGGAGGTCAGGGGATTTAAGCAGGACAGCGCCCGGGAATAATTTTTCAACTCGTATAATGATCTGCCCAGGTAAAAGCGGGATGACGGATCGAGCGTCGTTTTTTCCAGCTCGTCCGCGGCCTGGCGGTAGCGGCCGTGCTGATAATAAGCCAATCCGCAGGCCCGATGATCCGCTTCGGTTTTCGGCTGGACCAGCGCGAGTGCATAAAGGGCCCCGGCCGAACCGGGATATTCGCGGATAAGTTTCCAGGCCGTGGCCGCGAGATTTTTCTGATCCCGGTGTATTTCGTAATACCTGAGCAGGGCATAATCTTTGAGCGATGCGTCCCGAAGCAGCTCTATCTGTTTTTTGAACAGGGTGAGGTCCCGGGAA
>CBFGIH010000108.1:1488-5723 GCA_965648775.1 Caldifarciminota bacterium
GGGGCAAAAGATCCAGCAACAGATCCCGGTAGTCGCTCTGCAGATAACGGGGGATGGAGTCGATGCCGGCCAGCACGGCAAGCGCGCTGTCCGATAAGCCGAGTCGGTTGAAGGCCCGCGCCCGGTACAGGGACCGCAGAGCCACAAAATCAGTGTCCTGCGCGATGATTGCGCAGCACTTATCGAAATTACCCGCCCGGTAAAAAGCCAGCGCTTTCAGCAACGGATTCTTGGTTCGCTCTGCCAGGGCCGTCCATTGACCGGATCGGCTCAGGCTGAGATTGATTTCGTAATCGGGGATACCGGGATCCGGACCGCAGCTGTCCAGCAGCGCGGCCGCGCGGGCATACTCGCGCTGGGATGAATAAAGGCGGATGAGGCCACGGTATTTATTGCCCAGCTGCGCTTTATCCTTAACCCGCGTTAGCAGTTCATGGGCATAGAGCGGTTTGATTTGATATACGGCCTCCGCTTCCTCCACCAGCTCTGCATCGGGCACGGGCATAATGATGTAGCCCGCGGGCCGGGGACAGGACAGTAAAATTAATATGCCAAACAGCAACAGCACCTGTTTCATGGGCAGGCCGGCGGGCAACGCCGGCGCTGGTCAGCGCGGAAAAAGTTCCGTTTCCGAAAAAAACAGCTGGATTTCGCGTTCGGGATCCTCGTCCGGTGCTGAGGCGTGCACGACATTCTCGCCGGTCGAAGTGCCGTAGAGATTGCGGACCGTGCCTGCCTGGGCTTTTTTGGGATCAGTAGCACCAACTACTTCCCGCAGTTTCTTTGGGCCTTCGGGATGCTCCAGACAGCAGACGACAACTGGTCCGGAGGAGATAAAATCAACCAGCCAGGGATAGAACTCCTTGCCCTGATGAATCCGGTAAAATTCCGCGGCCTGCGCTCTGGAGACCAGGACCATTTTCATGCCCAATACCTGGAAACCGTGTTCCAGAATATGATTTAAGATTTTGCCGATGAGGCCGCGCCTCACAGCGTCGGGTTTGATGATCAGCAAAGTTCGGTTCATGACGTAGTATAGCGAGGAAGCGGTGGATGTCAATTATGACGTTTATCATCCGCGTGATAAATAATTTGACAAAAGCATACAATCGGATATAATTAGCAATGGGGCATAGGAGGTTTTTACTTTTATGCGCGTTTTGCCTGCTGGCGGCCTGCGGCCGCGAGCAGGTTGTGACCGAAGTGGTGGATGGTGACACATTCCGGCTCGCCGGCGGCGAGACCGTCCGCCTGCTGGGCATCAACACCCCGGAGATGTCTGAACCCGGCGGCGACATCGCCCGGGATATGGCGGTCCAGCTGCTGCTGGGCAAAAAAGTGCGGTTGAAACGCGACCAGAGCGACCGGGATGATTACCACCGTCTGCTCCGCTATGTTTATCTCGGCGGTCGCTGCATCAACGAAGAGCTGGTGCGTCTGGGATATGCCGAAGCCCGGTTTTATCCGCCCGACACCATGCATAAAAAAGATTTCGAGGAAGCGGAAAAGACGGCCTTGCGCAGCCGCCGCGGCCTCTGGGCTTTTGCCGTTTTCCAGACGCCGGACACCACCGTCTTGTCGCTATCAGGCAATCCATCAAAAGCGCTCACCGCCGAAGTCATTTCCTGGCGCGACGCCGGCCGATATTACGGTCAGACCAGAACGGTTGAAGGCCGGATCGTGGCGGCGCACAACACCGGTAAGGTTTGCTTTTTGAATTTTGATCAGAACTGGAAAGAAAGTTTCACCGCCGTGATCTTCGCCTCTGATTTCAATAAGTTTAAATATTCTCCGGAAACGATGTACCTCAAGCGCACGGTCCGAGTGACCGGCTTGATCAAGGAATACAAGGGCAAACCCGAGATCGTGGTCAAAAGCCCGAAACAGATAGAAATTGTGAAATAAAGACGTTTTTTGTTGAGCCGGGAAAAAGCACCAGGCCGGTCAGCTAAACTCTATTGCAAGAGCACCTGCGGTACTTTCTGATCCGGGTGACGGATCACCCGGAGTCCGGTCTGATAGACCTCGCGCAGCAACGTCTCGTTGATCAATTCTTCGGCTGGGCCGTCCGCCCGGATCGCGCCACGGGCCATGAGCAGGAGGCGGCGGCAATAGCGGCTGGTCAGGTTGAGATCATGATTGACCATGATAACCGATAATCCCTGGTCATTCAATTTTTTTAAAAGATCCATGATGCCGGCCTGATGCCGGAGGTCAAGGTGGCTGGTCGGTTCGTCGCAGAGCAGAATCTTGGGCTGCTGGCACAGGGCGCGGGCCAGGACTACCCGCTGGCGTTCACCGGCCGAGAGATCGTTGACCGGTCTTTGGCGAAAAGAATCGATGCCGGCATCGGCGATGGCCTGTTCCATGATCCGAAGGTCAGAAGCCCCCGCGCGCTCAAACGCCTTGAGGTGCGGATAACGTCCCATCAGTACTATTTCCTCCACTGTAAAATTCAGGCTGAAGATTGTCTCCTGCGGAACAAAGCCAATTTGCCGCGCCAGTTCGCGGCCAGAATAAGTGTTGATGTCCCGTTCAAAAACAGCAATCCGGCCCGATCGGGCCTTTAACATTCGGCAAAAAAGACGCAGCAGGGTGGATTTGCCCGCGCCGTTGGGTCCGATGATGCCAAGGAATTCACCTTGACGGACCGCGCAGGTAATATTTTTAATCACGGTTTCCCCGTTATAAGAAAAGTTGAGTTCCCTCGTCTCAATCGCGTTCATTTCATCGCACTCGCGCTCGATGATCAATGACCGAGACAAAACAATCGATGACCGCGAGCGCCATATCACCGCCATTTTTTTTGTTGAACGGCGTCATCGTTGGCGGTAAAGATAGATGAAGAACGGCACGCCGATCAAGGAGGTGACCACGCCGACCGGCAGTTCATAGACCGTGATGATCCGGGATAGCGTGTCAGCCAGCAGCAGAAAAACCGCGCCCAGCACAAACGAAGCCGGCAGATTGCGCCAGTGCCGGGGGCCAAACAACCGCTTCGCAATATGGGGTATAATCAGACCGACAAAACCGATGGCGCCAGTCAGGGAAACGACCAGACCCGTCAAAAGCGCCGTGCTTAAAAAGATATTGCGGGAAAGGGCCGGGATATTAACCCCGAGACCGGAGGCGGTCTCCGCACCCTGGGATATGATATCCAGTTCCCGATGATGACGGAAAAGATAAAAAACGACGGCCAGCGATAAAATGAGCGACACAATGGCCACGATGCGCTGGCCGGGAGTGAAAACCACGCCCAGATAACCCATCAGCAGATACAGAACTTCGTAGAGTTCCCGGCCAGAGGTGACCATGATGATCATGACCAGAGACGAGCAGAGAAAACTCAAAATCACGCCGGCCAGAATCAGCCGGTCGCGCCGAGTAGCGGGATGGCTTCGGGCGATGAAAAAAACCAGCAGACCGACTGCCAGGGCACCACCAAAAGCAAAGAGCGGATTGAGAAAACCGACGGTGACAATACCCACACAGGCGCCGAGGGCTGCGCCGGACGCGGAACCGAGCGTGTATGGTTCAACCAGCGGATTGTTGAAAAGCCCCTGGAGGACTGCGCCGCAGAAGGCCAGTATGCCGCCGCAGAAAACGCCAAGGATCACGCGCGTCAAGCGGAGCTGCAGGATGTCCGGCGAGAGCGGTGCCGGACCGATCAGGACCGCAGCCGCCGCGGCACCCAAAAGCAGCAAAACGATCAGGATCGCTTTACTCAAGGATTTGTTTGAGTGCTTCAAAACCCTGGACCAGCCGGGGACCGGGCCGGAGCAGGAGATCCGGGTTGAGGTGCGAGTAGATACGGTGGTTGCGGACCGCGTCGATGGTTGACCAGCCGATGCGATCTATAATGGATTGCGGATGCAAAACAATGATTACGGCGGGATTGCGCCGTATCACTTCTTCCTGCGGGATCACCGGGTAAGAACGATCCAGATCTGCAAAGATATTTTGACCACCGGCGCAGGCGACTATTTCACTCACGAAGCTGTTCCGGCCCACGGTGATCAGGGGCCGCGGCGATAGTTCAAGGTAGACCGTCCGGCGAAGTCCGGGCACGGGCTGGATTTGCTTACGCATTTGCGCTACCAGGGATTCGGCGGCGGCCAGACGACCGATGCGCCGGCCCAACTCCACAATCTCCTGATAAATACCGTTCAACGATTCCGGCGCAGAAACAAAAACCGGGATGTTCATTTTTTCGAGATCCTGTTTGATCCGTTGCT
>CBFGIH010000109.1:0-5690 GCA_965648775.1 Caldifarciminota bacterium
CCATCCTGATTTTTCCGCTGGTGCTGATTTTTATCGCTTCTTTTCTGCCCGCGCGCCTGGCGCCGCCCTGGTTCTGCGAACTCTGCCGCCAGCCGATCTGCCCGGGTTGCTCGGTCGCCGAAGACCACAGTGCTCTCTGTGCTGAATGTCAAACCAAAATGAAAAACAGCGGCGGGGATGAAAATCTCCGCGATGCGCTCCGGCGCCGGAGCAGCATTCTATCCCAGGTCCTCACGGTTTTGCTCAACCTGATCCTGCCCGGCACCGGATTGATATATCTTGGCAAGAACTTCGCTGGCTTAATTATTGTTTCGTTCGCCGCGGCCAGCTGGGTACCGCTGTTTTTCCGGTCGGTTTTCGTAAAACCCGCCGGCTGGATTGCGCTGCCTCTCGGCCCCGCCATGACCCTGCCCGCGGTCATCGTGCTGGCCGCGGCCTATCTGCTTTCGTTCCTGCTCATTCTGGAGACCTATGCCGCTCGAAGGCGATCTCAAGAGTTTTAATCTCGCCAGCATCCTGCAGCTGATTGCCCAGGAGCGATTGACCGGGGTGCTCAAGATTAAACGTAAAAGCGACGTCGTGGACATCGGGTTTGCCGAGGGACTCATCACTGGTGCCTTTTTTGAACACGGTGACAACATTGAGCGGCTCGAGGATTACCTCGTGAAATCCGGCTACATCAAGCAGAATCTTTTTGAAATGATCCGGGAAATCTATCAGGAAACCAAGCGGCCGATCATGAATATCATTCTCGAAGACAAATACTTGAGCGTTGAGGACGCCGAGAAAGTAATCCGGTTTAAAATTCAGGAAGTGATTGATGAAGTGTTCACCTGGCAGAGCGGCGAATTCAAATTCGAGGCCAGCGCCGCCATCTATCCTAAAAGCATTCTCAAGATTCGGCTTACCACCGAAAGTCTGGTGATGGAAGCGGCCCGGCATCAGGATGAATGGCCCAAAATCAGCCGCGCCATCCCATCTTCGGATCTGGTTTTTAAGCGCATCGAACGGCCCGAACTCCCCCTGAAGCTGGCGGCAGACGAAGAACGAGTCCTGTCTTTTGTTGACGGCCAGCGGAACGTGGATGATCTCGTCGGCATGTCCGGCCTGGGTAAGTTTAACACGTATTCCTGCCTTTTCCGTCTGCTGAGTTCTGGTCAGATTGAAATCGCTTATGCCAAGCCGACGCCGGGCAAGATAAAAACCCGGCAGGTCAAAATCCCCTTCAAAAAAATCCTGCCGCCGCTTTTGGCAGCCGCCGTTTTTTTGATCTTGCTGCTCGAGTACGCCATCGGCAACGGCGTTGCACCGGCGCTCGGCAAGGCTATTAATATCTTCGGTCCCAGCCATAACTGTCGGGATAATAATGACTATAAAATGATTTTTTATTATCGTAATAACCGCCTGCCCGCCAGTTCCGAGATAGATGCGTTTTTTAATCACTGACCATCATGCTCTACAAAAACGCCGGTGTCGACATCAATGCCTTGAATCTGATCAAGCAGCAGATCGGCCGCGAGGTCAGAAAAACATTTTCCAGATCCGTTGATTCCCATTATGGCCTTTTCGGCGGCTTGCACCCCATGGGCGATGAGTTTCTCGTTTCCAGCGTGGACGGCGTGGGCACGAAAATCCTGGTGGCCTGCGGCATGAACGTTCACCACACGATTGGCATTGACCTGGTAAATCACTGCGTGAACGACATCCTTACCACCGGCGCCCGGCCGATTTTTTTTCTGGACTACATCGCCTTCTCCGAGCTCGAGCCTAAAACCATTCTGGATATTGTCCGGGGAATTGCGGCGGCTTGCCGCGAACAGCAAATGCCCCTGGTGGCGGGTGAAACCGCGCAAATGACGCGTTTCTATCCCAGGGGGATCTACGATTTGGTCGGTTTCATTGTCGGCCGGGTCAGGCGCCGCGACTACCTCGATCCCGGTCGAATCCAGCCGGGCGATCTCATTCTCGGGTTAAAATCATCGGGCCTGCACACCAATGGTTATTCACTGGCCCGCAAGGTGCTTTTGAAAAAATATACCTTCCATTCCCGGGTAAAAATATTGGACGGTACGATCGGCGAGGAACTGTTAAAACCTCATTGCTGCTACCGCCGCGGCCTGGAGCCAAGATTAAAGTTCATCCATGGCCTGGCGCACATCACCGGCGGCGGCTTTTATGATAACATTGATCGGATACTGCCCGATGGCGTCGCCGCGGTCATCCAAAAAAAGGCATGGAAACCATACCCCATTTTCCGGCTCATTCAGGACCTGGGACGAATCCCCGATGAAGAAATGTACCGGGTCTTCAACATGGGCATCGGCATGGTTGCCTTTGTCGCGCCGCGCAACCTCAAGTTTTTCAAGTCCTTAAAACCACTTGTTATCGGTGAGGTCGTCCAGGGTGATTTCCGGGTAAAAATCGAATAAATAAAAAACTTTAACCGCGGGGTATCTGTTTCGAATAACCGGCGGTAATTATCGCTTACGAAAACCTTTTCAAATTTTCCTTGTTGAGCTGACCCGAATACTGGCTGAGGCTGTAAAACTGCATCAATTCATCGTAGCTGAGAGAAACCCCGCACTCCGGACAGATATAATTGCCTTCATCGTTGACGATCAGGTCAATGTACCTTGAGGTGAAAATGCAAAACGGGCACAGAATCTTATCGATCTTTGCCATTCTTCCGTATTATAGTGAATTAGCCGGTCATGTCAATGTCAGAACAATTTCCGACAATAAAAACACCAGGGGGCCGACATGCGGTCCCCTGGTGTTATCTTTGCGCTTGTTGCTATTTCGTCACGATCAGTTTGCCGGCGAGAGTGCGCTCTTCAGTCTTAAGCCGGATAAAATATACTCCGCTGGCGGCCGCGCGCCCCTTGTGGTCCTGACCGTTCCAGACCACCTGGTGCGTGCCGGCGGGATAACGGCCGTCGGCCAGGGTCTGGACCAGCTGACCGGTAACGCTGTATAGCTCCAGTCGGACCGCCTGCTCTTTGGGCAACTGAAATGACAGCGTCGTGCGGCGGTGAGCCGGATTGGGTACGGCTGGACCGAGCGCGACTGCCCGCGGCGTGGAACCAGGTTTTTCCTCAACGCTGAATTCCGGCAGGGGAATGACCTTGAGCCGGCACATCATGTCGCCGCCGGTCATCGCCGTCTGCTGCCACGCGCCGTTGATCAGACCCCAGAGCCGCTCCGGATAATCCTGGGTGGGATCGAGCATGCAGAAAATCGAGTCCGTGGGATGCGGCCGGACCACGTAACCGACTACCACCTCGCCGATCGCATGGATGTTCAATGGATCCAGGTCCACTGTGTACCACATGTATTCCGGACACTGGATGCCTGCGATCGAGTCAATCAGTTGACCCGGCATTGAACCGCCCCAGCTGTAAATCCGGCAGTCAAACGGACCCGGGCCATCAAAGAAAAATTTGACCTGGTGGAGCCGTCCGCTGTCCAGGCCGACCGCGATCAGCGGGAACTGGGTGAATAATCCGTTGTTCGCGCCGATGTTGCCGCCCCAGTAGGGCTGACCGTCGTCGAGTTGAATCGTCAGCGCGCTGGTGACCTCGAAATTGTAGGTCGGGGTGATACCCTGATTGGGCGGATTGGCATTATCTAAAGCGGTTAGATAGTAGAAAATATCCGTGTGGTAGGGCTGAGCCGGGATATAGGCCTCATACGAATCACCGCCCGTGTGGGTCATTTGAATGCGGTTCCAGGAACCATTTTCGATTTTGTAATGCAAGAAAACCGAATCTGAATTAACGCCGGAACCAACATCCGTAATTTCAGCGTAAACATATGAAGGTGCCAGGGTATCGGGGTTGTCCTGGAGGGGCGAGTGGACAAAAACCGGTGCCTGCTGATCCGGCGGCGGCACGTCACCGAACCGGACATCATCAATGAACACGCCCTGACCGCCGGAAAGCGGGTCCTTGGCGAATTTGAAGCGGACCTTGATCTGCTGGCCGGTGTTCACATAGCCCAGCGCGATCAAATTCTGGGAAGCGACATTGACCCAGTACTGCTTGTCATAACAGTACGCCCAGTCATAACCGAGCGGACCAGTGTTGCACAGCCGGGAATCATAGGTCGGATTCAAATGACCTACTGCGTTGGAATCCACCTGCAGCCAGGTTGTGCCGTTGTCCGGCGAGATTTCGACCTCAAAGCCGTCAAAATTGTCGGTTGAACCCTCGACATCCGCCCAGTAGGCAAACGACACAAAGAACGAATCCCAGCCGGCGAGATTGATCGTCGGCGAGACCAACGAAGCTGAGTCTGAACCGTTGGGATATTCAGCCACATCCACCGGCGGAATGCCGCAATAGCGGTAACCGACCTGGTTGACCGTGTTCGGTCCATAGACATTGGTCGTATCCCGGATTGTCCAGTAGAACGTTCCGCCGCGCGTTGTCCAGGGCGCGATGACCGTGCGCTCAAAACTGTCAATGGTCTCAGCGCGCCAGACAATGGTCGGAAGATCAATGACGTTCATTACGGGTTCGGGGACAGCAACGGACGCCGGTGCAGGATTGGTGCCATATCCCAGCACCTGGATGATCATAAGAATATAGAGCATTGTACCTCCTTCCTTCTGGTTAATTATATGATAATCAAATTACCCGGGAAGTCAATATCTTCCCTCTTGACAACTTTTTCTTTTTGACTATACTCACCCACGATTATGTTAAACTTCGAATCTCGGACGAATGTTCTGCGCGCCAAGCGCACCCCTGCGGGAACCCTCCCGTATTATTGGGGTCATCACCTTTACGCCCATTGCTGGTTTATGAATGGGCGTATATCCGAGGTTCGGAGCTAGTCACCGACTAACCCTCCAACCCCAAAACGGATAGGAAACGCCCTATGAAAAATAGGATATCATTTTATTTATGGCTCCGGGAGGAAAAACCATGAACAAACTCAAGTTGGTTATTCCCAAGGGACGGATTCATGACAAGGTCGTGGAACTGCTTAACCAGGCCGGCATCCACCTCCAGCGCAGCGACCGGTCATACCGGCCGCTGGTCAGCGATCCGGAAATTGAAGTCAAAATCATGAAACCGCAGAATATTCCCCAGTTGGTTCAGCTCGGGCGGCATGACATCGGTTTCACGGGTTATGACTGGATTGCCGAAACCCGGGCCGATGTTGCGGAAATCATGGACCTGGGTTTTGATCCGGTGCGGATCATCGCCGCCGTGCCCAGAGAATTCGTTGGTTCGAACTGGAAAAACCGTCGGTTGGTCGTGGTCTCTGAGTATGAAAATATCAGCCGAGCCTATCTCGACCTCCAGGGTTACGACTACGTTTTCCTGCGAACCTTCGGCGCCTCCGAGGCCTTTCCCCCGGACGATGCGGATATGATCATTGACAACACAGAAACCGGTCAAACCCTGGAAGAGCACCACCTGGTTCCCGTGGCCGAGATTATTGAATCTTCCACCCGTTTCATTGCGAATCACGCCAGCCTCCGCGACCCCTGGAAACAGGATAAAATCGAAAAAATGCGTCTCCTTTTTACCGCCATCCTTGACGCCCGGGATCGCGTCATGCTGGAGATGAACGTCCCCGCGGACCGGCTTGAGGAAATTGTCCGCGTCCTGCCCTGCATGCGTTCGCCCACGGTCGCACCGCTGTTTGGCGACCAGGGTTATGCGGTCAAGATCGCGGTC
>CBFGIH010000110.1:0-3849 GCA_965648775.1 Caldifarciminota bacterium
ACAAGAAAAACCTCGATTTTTAAAAATATTACCTCATTTTTGAACAATTATTGTGCAAAAAATTAATAATTATTAAATAATTTAATATTTAACCCCTTGACAAATTAAAAATTTTAATTATAATGTAATATGATGATTAAAAAAATCAATAAAAGGAGAGACAATGAATACAATTAATAATCAAAAACAAAAGTATCTGTTTGCAAATCAAGCACAGGGCAGAAAACCAGATATTAACAAGTTAATCCATCTGGGGATCATCCGTGCCTGTGATCAGGATTATCAGTACCTTATTAGAAAAATTGACGCGATCGCCGGTGGCTTAAATTCTCTGGATATTTATTGTCACCGCGTAATATAAACGGATTCTGTTTAGAGGAAGATATGCCAAAACGGATAATCCAGTGCCCGATTTGTGCAGAAAAAATGGTGATCAGCGAACTGCGGTGTCCCAAATGCGACGCCCGGGTAAAAAAGGATATTGTGCTCTGCCCGTTTTGTCAGCTCTCGGATGACGACTATGATTTTCTTCAGGTTTTCTTAAGAACCCAGGGTAAAATCACGGATATTGAAAAAGCGCTGAATATATCCTACCCGACGATTAAAGCCAAAATCGAGCATTTGTTAAAAACCCTGAACCTGACTTCATATACAGAAGAGCCGGATCCGATTGACGCCCTGGCCAGTGGGAAAATATCGGTCGAGGAAGCGGTGGCCATGCTCAAGCAAAGGAGGAAGCGATGAATTTCTGGTTTCATGCCATTTTAAACGGCATTATCCTGATCGGTGTCGGAACAATTCTCTGGTTGTCCAATCTGGGCGTGCTTCACATTGTCTGGCGCCGCGACTGGCCTTTGATCCTGGTTGCGGTCGGTATTATCCATCTGATCAAAAAAATTGTCTGGAGAAGAAGATGAATTTGGATAATAAGTTATCCGTAATATGACAATAAGGAGAATATCATGTCTGAAGAGAGAAAAAAAATATTGAAGATGCTGGCTGAGGGCAAGATCACAGCCGAGGAAGCAGACCGGCTTCTGTCTGCGCTGCGGGAATCAGATACCCGCGGCCGTTTTCTTAAAGTCCGGGTGACGGACCGGAATAAAAACCGGCTTAAGGCGCGGATTGACATTCCGATCGGCGTGGTTAAAGCAGCGCTCAAGATCGGCACGTTGCTTAAAGGCGTGGTTCCCGAAGGACAGAAGTTCACGATTCAAGGCAAGGAAATATCTCTGGACGGGATCACGCCGGAAATGATTGAAAACATCATTTCCGAACTGGGGGAAGGCGGCAAATACACGCTGGTGGAAGTACATGATGACGAATCAAGCGAAGACGTGGAGGTGTACATTGAATGAGCGTTTGAAAATCCTCAAATTGCTGGAAGAGGGTAAGATCCGGGCCGAGGAAGCCGAGCGCCTGCTGCAGGCGTTGAATGAGGGTGAATCCCGGCGAAGGGGGCCGCACTACTGGTCGTTCTGGAAATCGATGGAAACGATCCCGGAAATCATCAGCACCGCGGTCGCCGGCTCTTTCCGCCACGGCACGAACACGGCCGAAGAAGAACTGAAATTCGGTCTCAAGAAAAAGATTGCGATCGAAGGCATCAACGGTGATATTGAAATCATCGGCACCGAAGCTGGCGAAATAACCGTGGTCAAGAAGGGAATTGCCAGGATCCTGGATACGGGTCCGGCCCTTTCCATAAAAGCTATCAACGGTGACCTGCAGATCAAATCGCCCAGGGATTTAGATGTTGAATTCAAGGGTGTTTCCGGTGATCTGGATCTCAAGGGGATCAATGGGCAAATCGTGATTTCGTCGGTTTCCGGCGATGTCAAGGGGCAGGAGTTGGCCGGTTCGTTCAAAGGCAATTTCGTCTCCGGCGATGTGGAACTGGATTATAAAGCAGTTGACCAGATTGAAATCCGTTCCAAGTCCGGCGATATTACAATACAACTCGATCCAACCGTGCAAGCCCGGCTGGAAATTAGAACCAGAACGGGTGATATTGACTGCGATTTAGACCTGCGGGATAAAACCGCAACGGAGGGCTTTCTTGCCGGCACCTTGAACGCACCGATCGGACGGATCGATATCCAGACCGATTATGGTGATGTCTCGATAATAAAAAATAATTAAAATGCCGTTACTTAAAATATTTTGTTTAATCCCTGGAGGATAAATGGGCTGTGGTTTATTTTTCTCGTTAATGCTGGTGGTAATCGGCATCTGGATCTGGGCGTCCAACTACGGTATCACGCTCTTTTCCTTTTACCGGGACTGGCCGCTCCTGCTTGTTGTGATCGGCCTTTGGATCTTGCTGAAGATCAACCGGCGTCGAAAACGGATCCGGAGAGATTGAGTGACGCGCGCGGTGCTTTTTTTCTTCATCACCGTCACCGCGGTCCAGCCCGGAAATCTGGCGGTGGATGCTGATTCAGACTGCTTTTATACGCCTTATGATTCCGCGGCCGCGGGCCGGCGTTATCCGGCGCTTGTTTACTTAAGCTGCACCGGCGCCACGCGCGCGGACCTCGATTCCCTGCGTTGGGTGGCGGACAGTCTCGGTTTGGTTCTGTCCGCCTGTCATCAAAGCCGCAATCACCAGGATTTGTCCTTCAATGATTTTGATATCATGATCACTTATGAAAAATTAATCCGCGATTATCCGGTTGACCGCCGCCGGATATTCATCTACGGTTTCTCTGGTCAGGCGGTCCAGGCACTTTACACTGTTTTCCGGCATCCAGCGCAGTTTCGGGGCGCATTCGCGGTCTGCGGTCACGAAGGCGCAATGGCGCAGGCGTGCATGTCGGAAATGAACGATAATCTTTTTTATCTCATGAGCCGGCAGGAGGATTGGAACTTAAAAGCCAATCACCGTATTTATAACCAATTTCTGACCAGCGGGGTCAGGGCCACGCTTTTTATCGCTCCGGGCTCCCATGGCCCGCCCGCGGTCACGGATTTTCGGCGCGCCCTGGTTTGGCTGCTGGAAAACAGCGAGTAATCAACCTTGGTTTTATTTTCTTGACACAAGCGTTTTGAATTCAGATAATGTCCATTATGAATTTATCCATCGGGACGACCTTTAATTACGGCATTCCCCTGAAAGATCAGTTACCCATGATCAAGGCCGCTGGTTTCACCCATATTTCCCTGGGCGCTAATCTGGAGCATTCCGGATACCTTGATCCGGTCCGGCGCGCCGAATTGAAACAACGGCTGTCGGAAAACGGCCTGCAGATATGCTCCTTGCACGCGCCGTTTTCGCGTGATATGGATATCTCCGCGCCCGATCCTGAAGCGGCGCAGACCAGCCTGGATACCATGAAACGATGTCTTGATGCTGCGGCGGACCTGGACGCGGGCATCGTCGTATTCCATCCCTATATGGAACGGGTCGCGGACGATCCTCGGCGTAAGGATATCCTCACCAAGCAGGTCATCGCCATGTTCGACCACATCGCAGACCGTAACATCCGGTTGGCCGCGGAGAACCTCCGAGTCGAGACTCTAAACGAGATCCTGATCCACTCACTTAATATCATCCGCACGCCCCGGTACGGATTGTGTTATGATTCATCCCATGATAATCTCACCTCACAGCCGATGGCCATCCTGCGTCGGTGTGGCACGCGGATCATAACGACCCATATTTCGGATAACCGTAAAGTGCATGACGATCACATGCTGCCATTCGAGGGGACTTATGACTGGGAGCATTTCACGGAGGCTTTTTCCCGGATCAAGTTCGCCGGCGTATTCCTGCTGGAAGTGGAGATGCGCGAATCGGCTTTTAAGGATCCGGTGGAATTCCTCAAGCAAGCCTACGAGCGCGGTAAA
>CBFGIH010000110.1:3859-5687 GCA_965648775.1 Caldifarciminota bacterium
AAACTGCTGGAACGGGCGGGAAATGGGATCTGGTAAACTTCGGTGGAATCCCATTGACTTAAAGTGATATTTTGATATAATAATACACTTGGGCGGCGGTTGCTCGCCGTCACGGCTGCCTCATTTAATGACCACATCCTGACCGGATTAAGTGATCATGCCGGTTATATCTTGACTATTGACAAAATAGTTTTTTTATATATAATAAATATTTGCGTTATTATTAAAGCCGGTAACTCGGATTAAGGAGGATTTTTTATGGCCAAAGCGAAGTTTGAGCGGACGAAGCCGCATGTGAACATTGGGACGATTGGTCATGTGGATCATGGCAAGACGGCGCTTACGGCGGCGATTACGAAGGCGTTAGCGGACCGGACCAAGGGTGCGGTGCGGTATGTTTCGTACGATGAGGTTGCGAAGGCATCGGAGTCGCAGGGTCGGCGGGACGAGACGAAGATTTTGACGATTGCGATTTCGCATGTGGAGTATGAGACGGAGAAGCGGCATTATGCGCACATTGATTGTCCGGGGCATGCGGATTACATCAAGAACATGATTACGGGTGCGGCGCAGATGGATGGGGCGATTTTGGTGGTGAGTGCGGTGGATGGGCCGATGCCGCAGACGCGGGAGCACATATTGTTGGCTTATCAGGTGAATGTGCCGTCGATTGTGGTGTTTATCAACAAGGTGGATGCGGTGACCGATCCGGAGATTTTGGATTTAGTGGAGTTGGAGGTGCGGGAGTTGTTGTCGAAGTATCATTTTCCCGGGGATACGATTCCGGTGATCAAGGGGTCGGCGTTATTGGCGTTGCAGGCCAAGGGTGGGGCGGAGGATCCGGCCTACAAGTGCATTTGGGAGTTAATGGATGCGGTGGATGCGTACATTCCGACGCCGGTGCGGGATGTGGACAAGCCGTTTTTGTTAGCGATTGAGGATATTTTTTCGATTACGGGTCGGGGTACGGTGGTGACGGGTCGAGTGGAGCGGGGCAAGTTATTGCCGGGCGACGAGGTGGAGATTGTGGGTTTTGGGAAGCGGTTCAACACGGTGGCGACGTCGTTGGAGATGTTTCGCAAGACGTTGGATGATGCGGAGGCGGGCGACAACGTGGGGATATTGCTGCGGGGTGTGGACAAGGACGAGGTTTTTCGGGGGATGGTGGTGGCCAAGCCGGGTTCGATCAATCCGCACCACAAGTTCAACGCTGAGGTTTACGTGCTGAAGAAAGAGGAAGGTGGTCGGCATTCGCCGTTTTTCCCGGGTTATCGGCCGCAGTTTTACATGCGGACGACGGATGTGACCGGGGTGGTGAAGTTGCCCCAGGGGGTGGAGATGGTGATGCCGGGCGACAACGCCAATTTTGAGGTGGAGTTGATCACGCCGGTGGCGCTGGAGCAGGGTCTGCGGTTTGCGATCCGTGAAGGCGGCAAGACGGTCGGCGCCGGCGTCGTGACCAAAATCATCGAATAAACAGTATAAAATGAATAAACTAAGAATTCGCCTGAAATCATACGATCACCGGATCCTCGATCAATCCGTCAAGTCCATTGTCGAAACCGCCAAGCGGTTTGGCATAAATATGTCCGGTCCGGTACCCTTGCCGACCGAGCGCTCCCTTTACACGGTTTTAAGATCTCCTCATGTTGATAAAAAATCGCGCGAGCAGTTTGAACTGCGCGTTCACAAACGGCTGATTGAATTGAACGATGTCACGCCGGACATCATTGACGCCCTGAATAAACTCGAGATTCCCGCCGGTGTTTATGTCGAGGTGAAGGCAATATGAAAACCGGCATTGGCGATCACGAAGATAAAAAACGCG
>CBFGIH010000111.1:0-5641 GCA_965648775.1 Caldifarciminota bacterium
ATCCACGACGCGCACCAGACTCGAAAAACCGGTGATCTTATTTTGCTTGGGGATGTAGACAACATGGGCCTTGCCGAAAAAAGGCAGCAGATGGTGTTCGCAGAAAGAATAGAACGGAATGTCGCGGATAATGATCATTTCGTCTTCATTCTTGGCCGTGTAAACCTTGAGCGCCCGCTTGGGATCCTGACAGACACCGGCAAAAACCTCTTCATACATTTCCGCGATACGCACCGGGGTTTCTTTGAGTCCTTCCCGGTTGGGATTTTCGCCGATCGCCTTGAGAATATCCGTCACCGCCCGAATGATTCTTTTTTTATCCATTTTTTTCACCGGGCCGCGGCGGTTGGTTGATCAGTTGATCGATCTCTTCGCCGGTCAGGATTTCCTTTTCCAGGAGCCGGCGGGCTAGATCTTTAAGCAGGTCCAGATGCCGGCTGATTATCGCTTCCGCAATCTTCTCTGATTCTTCAACGAGCTTCTTGACCTCCAGGTCAATTTCTCGAGCGGTCTCCTCGGAAAAATCGCGATGCATGCCGATTTCTCGGCCCAGGAATATTTCTTCCTCTTTTTCACCGTAGGTCAAAGGCCCCATCTTTTCGCTCATCCCCCACTCGCAGACCATCTTGCGAGCCAGCTTCGTCGCTTTTTCTATGTCGTTACCCGAGCCGGTCGAGTAATCGCCCAGAACCAGTTTTTCCGAAACACGGCCGCCGAGCATAAAGGCAAGCTGGTGAAAACAGTATTGCTTTGAATAAGTGCGCCGTTCATCGATCGGCAGGGCCTGAGTCACGCCCAGTGCCATACCGCGCGGAATGATCGTGACCTTATGAATCGGATCCATGCCCGGCAGAAATTTGGAAACCAGTACGTGGCCGCACTCGTGGTAGGCGGTAAGTTTTTTCTCATCGTCGGAAATAAGCAGGCTTTTGCGTTCCACACCCATGAGGATCTTATCCTTGGCATCTTCAAACTCAACCATGGAGATTTTCTGCTTATTGCGCCGGGCGGCCAGAAGCGCGGCCTCATTGGCCATATTGGCCAGATCCGCGCCGGAAAACCCGGGCGTCCCGCGAGCAAGCACCTCCAGATCCACATCGCTGTCCAGAGGCGTCTTGCGGGTATGAACTTTCAGGATACCCAATCGACCCCGCACGTCAGGCCGGTCAAGAACGACAACGCGGTCAAAACGGCCCGGTCGGAGGAGGGCAGGATCAAGAATATCCGGCCGGTTCGTCGCGGCCATGAGAATGATTCCTTCATTAACCTCAAAACCATCCATCTCCACGAGCAGGGCGTTAAGGGTTTGCTCCCGCTCATCGTGGCCGCCACCCAGGCCTGCGCCGCGGAGCCGGCCAACCGCGTCAATCTCATCAATGAAAACAATGCAGGGTGAGTTACGCTTGGCCTGTTCAAATAAATCCCGAACCCGGGAAGCACCCACGCCCACGAACATTTCCACAAAATCCGAACCGCTGATGGATATGAACGGCACGCCTGCTTCACCAGCGACCGCCCGTGCCATCAAGGTCTTGCCCGTACCGGGTGGCCCGAGCAACAACACTCCCTTGGGAATCCGGCCGCCCAACCGGGTAAATTTACGCGGTTCCTTCAGGAATTCAATCACTTCCTGGAGTTCCTGCTTTGCTTCTTCGACACCGGCTACGTCCTGGAATGTAACTGATGGTTTGTTCTCAAGCATGATCTTGGCCCGGCTGCGGCCAAAGCCGAGCGCCCGGCTCTGCCCGGATTGCATCTGCCGAAGAAAATAAACCCACACCCCGATCAACAAAAGCCAGGGAACGATGCTGATCAAAATCTCGCCCCAGCCCGACTTCTGCTTGGCAACGATTTCAACATTGTACTTCATCAGTTCCTCAGGCAGCTTGGGGTCTTCAAATGGAATCAGGGTATTGAATTCCGTGTAATTACCCTTGTCCTTTACCGCGATGGGATTCTTGAACGACCCTCGGATCATCCGCTCGGTCAGGGTCACTTTCAAAACATTCTTAGCTTTCATTTCCCGCAGGAAATCCGAGTAAGGGATGTCGATCGCTTTCTCCGAGCGGGTCAAAATGAACTGCACACCGAGCCAGATAACGAAAAAGAAAACAATCCAGAGTAGAACGGTCTGCAGGGTTCGAGCTTTTTTCGGTGGTTTATTCAGCATCAATGACTCCTATGTATGGCAGGTGCCGGTACTGACCCCGGTAATCAAGGCCATAACCGACCGCGAAACCCGGAGGAATGGAAAAACCCACGTAGCGAAAAGATCGTGACCGCCGGCAATCGGTTTTTTTATCAAGCAGACAGCAAACCTGCAAGCTCCGGGGACGGCGGTTTTTTAAATTGTTTATAATGTACTTCATGGTCCGGCCGGAATCGACGATGTCCTCAACCACAATGACGTCGCGGCCCTTGATACTCTGGGATAAATCACTATTCATACGCACGATCCCGCTCGAATGCCGACCGTTGTAGCTGGCGACTGACAAAAAATCAATCTCCACCGGGATGGTCATTTCCCGCACCAGGTCAGCAAGGAACATGAATGAACCTTTGAGGATGCCGATCAGAAACGGCCGCCGGTTACGATAATCAAAGCTGATCTGTCGGGCCAGCTCACGAACACGTCGCTGCAGAGCGTTTTTACTGATCAGCTTTCTCATAGACCACCTGTAAATATCTTGCCGTTTTATCGGTTACGAATGCCCGGCGGGCACGGGCATAGCCCAGCAGACAAAGCACCCCCCGCTGATCGGTTAGAACCATCAATTCTGGCCGTTTTTCAAAAGGAATCCGGTATTCAGTGCAGAATTTTTTCAATTTCTTCTTTCCCTGACTGGTCAGAAGAAAATCGCCCGCACGGCGTTTTCGGATTAAAAGAGGGGGAAAGATGGCATCGCGGTCAAACACTTCAACTTCATGGCCAGGCTTTGGTTTGATTGGCTGATTCAGAATACGGGTCCGAACCAAACTGCCATCTGGAAGACGGCATTGTCCATTCAACGGCATCAGCAAAACGCCGTCCCGGGCCGGAACGCGGGTGCTGATAATTACGCGGTCATAATCCTTGCGCGCTAACAAGCCTTCCGGCAGATGCACGGTTTTTCCCGGTTTCTTGTTCATTAAATCGATAATCGCCATAAAATGTTGATTTTCCCATCCCTCCAGGGTCCTAACTCTGGCTATTAACGCCCGCCGGACCACGCGCGTGGTTAAGGCTTTATTATAACGTATAAGCCGCGGTATGTCAAGGAAAATCCGGTTTGACACAATGCGCACCGCGCGGTGAAAAATGCGCTCCGCCTGACGGTTAAGACACTCGTCATCCTGCTGAATAAGCCGGGCCGTGCGCTCGATGGTATCAAGGATCTTGGGATTTAATGAACGCAGCAAAGGCATTATTTTATGGCGAACCAGATTGCGTCGAAAACGGCAATTATCGTTTGAGCGGTCTTGGCTGTATTTCAGTCCCCGGCGCCGGAGATATTCTAATATCTGTTTTTTTTCCACTGAAGCCAGGGGCCGGATAAAAGGCCGCGCAACGGCGGAAAAGGAACCGAATCCCCGGCTGCTGCTGCCCCGGATCAGGTTCATGATAAAAGTCTCGGCCAGATCATCCCGGTTGTGAGCGAGAATCACGCACTGCGCTGAACGCCGCTTCATTTCCTCAATCAGGATCTGATAACGCTGAAGCCGGGCCTGGCCTTCCCACCCCAATTTTGTTTTTGCAACTTCAATGCCATGAATCGCATATTCCATACCGTAACGCTTTCCGTAATATTCAACCAGGGCTTCTTCTCGGGCAAGAATGCTTTTCGGTCGCAAACCATGATTGACATAGGCCAGCGTGAAACAGACGCGGCCGCGGTACAAACGATCCAGGATATCCAGCAGACAAACCGAATCCGGCCCCGCGGAAAAGGCAATGACCGCTTTTTGAACGTCCTTGAGCATACCGGTCTGACGAATGCCGGTGCGGACAATTTCGGGAAGATTTTCCAATACGGTTTTTTTAACCATGACTTTGAACGCGAGGATTAACCGACTTTACGACGCATATCCGTCTGGATCGTCTGTTCGATCTGATCCAGCATAGTTAGCAGTTCCTTGATCAGGTGGGTATGTTCCGGCAAAGCTATCTTAATTCGTTCCAGACCCTGCCGGGAAAGCAGAATACTCTTGCGGATCACGCCCAACGTTCCTTTTTCTTCTTTTGTCTGGAATTCTTCGTCGTGATGATGATCGATAAATCCTGAAATCAGGCGACCGGCTTTGGCCGCAATCAGAGTATGATACCAGACCACATCGGCAAAAGCTTCTCGAATCTGATCCGGTAAATGACCGGACTCGATCAGCCGGATCAGGGCATTGGTCTGGCGGTAATACTCAAAGGCCTGACGGTATAAAACATACTGCTCCGGTTCTTCCCCGATTGTGGTTTTGTGGTTGTTCTCGAGTTTAATACTTTCCTGTTCGGCGGCGTGGACAATCATGGCTTCGGTCTGCTGAAAAACCTGGCGTAGATCATTCATAAAAATCTCCGGATCATATGGATCTTCACCGCGGTCGTAATGATCCTGCAAGCGCGCCTGTTCCTCACGAAAAACCCGACAACTGAGCCGTTGATCGCAGCGTTCGCAGCGGTAATCGCAGTAATTATAGGGCGTATCCATGGCCGATTGCTCCATATTTTAATGATAATGATAATGTCCGGAATGTCAAGAAATCATAACGAAAAATGACATTTAGCTAAAGGACGGGGCCGACGAGACTCGTCCCGTTCCGCTGCGCGGAACGAGGATCCTCGTCTCCGCTCCGAAAGAGCGGAGCGGGAAACTCGCGACCATCATAAGGAAATGATTGCTTCAATGTATGACCTCTTCTTGCGCGCCTTAATCTCTCTCTCCCGACGAATCGCCTCCGCCCGAGTCGGATATTCCTCCTGATACACTAATTGCCATGGCCGCCTGGCTTTGGTAAATCTGCAAGCACCTCGATTATGACTCCGTAAACGCTCTTCAACGGCCTTCGTCTGACCAATATAATAACTGCCATCTTTTTGACTCTTTAAAATGTAAACGAAAAATGACATTTAGCTAAAGGACGGGGCCGACGAGACTCGAACTCGCGACCTCCTGCGTGACAGGCAGGCGTTCTAACCAAACTGAACTACGGCCCCGTATAATGCAAGGGTGAATTAAAGTATATAACAAAAAAACTAAAAGTCAATAACCTTAGATGATCAAAAGAATCTGCTCGCACAGAATCATCGCCATTCCCAGGATCAAGGCGAGTTTTGATAGATCACCCAGTCCCCTCGGCTGATTTAAATCGACTTCCTGGATTTTCAGCTGGTGGGCAATACCCTTCGTAATGAGGGCGAGATTGCCTTCAGCGGTGGGAACATTTACCGCCACGGTCTCGCCCGCCGCAACGTAGAACCCCGCGCGGGTAAACCGCTGATGCGGAAAAACAGTCGCGCCCTCCGCTGCGGTCAGCGGCTGGGTAAAAGGAGAAATATCACCGACCGTGAATGTCCGGCCGCCGGATTCAGTGATTGAGCCGAGCACCAGTCGGTGAACGAGCGGAACAAAGCCACTGTTATACATCAGATCCGAATCCACGGGATCAGCGC
>CBFGIH010000112.1:0-4249 GCA_965648775.1 Caldifarciminota bacterium
CTTGACAAAGCAAAAAAACCGGATAAAATGAGAATCAAGATAAATATGCCTTATTACCAGATGAACATTTTTAAAGCCATGTTATTGCAGCCCTTACCGACTTTGACGATCATGCCCGAGGCTGGAGATTAATTGGTTGTTCTGACCGTAATTTTTTATACATTGATTCTGATCGTTTTATTTACGTATTCTTTTCATCCGTATTTACTCCTTTATTATTATTTTAAGTTCCGGCACGAGCGAACAAAAAAATTTAAAAAACAAAAATTGACGGAATTCCCGATGGTCACGGTGCAGCTGCCGATTTATAACGAAAAATATGTGGTCAACCGGTTGATCAAAAGCATCATTGCCATGGACTATCCCCGGGAACGACTCGAGATCCAGGTGCTGGACGATTCCAATGATGAAACCGTTGCGATCGTGGCCAACCTGGTCCAGCAGTTTCGTCAGCGCGGCATTGATATCAAGCATCTGCGCCGTCGGAGCCGGAAAGGTTTCAAGGCCGGCGCCCTGCAGTATGGCCTGGAGCGCTGCCGGGGTGATTACGTGGCGATTTTCGACGCGGATTTTCTTCCCGCCGCTGATTTTCTCAAACAGCTCCTTCCGGAATTCGAAAATCCCGCCGTCGGCGGCGTTCAGGCCCGGTGGGGTCATCTCAATTCCGATGAATCTTTCCTGACCAGATCCCAGGCGATCGGCCTGGATAATCACTTCGTCATCGAACAGGAACTCCGCAACCGCGCCGGATTTTTCATGAATTTCAACGGTACCTGCGGCATCTGGTCACGAAAGGCAATCCTGGACGCCGGTGGCTGGCATGGCGACACCCTGGCCGAGGATCTTGATCTTTCTTATCGGGTTCAGCTCAAGGGCTGGAAAATTGTTTTCCGTGGTGATTATTATGTGCCGGGCGAGTTGCCTGATAATGCCAACAGCTTTCGCATTCAGCAAAACCGCTGGGCAAAAGGCACGTTCCAGGTCGCGATGAAACTACTGCCCATGGTCTTAAAATCCAGATTGCGCCCGTTGGCCAAGTATGAGGCTTTCGTGCATTTAACCTGCCATATCAATTTCATCGCCATGCTCGGCCTGGCTCTTTTATCCCTGCCGGTCGTCTATTGCAAGATCGAAGGCGTCATTCCCAACAGCTATTACCTGTTCGCTTCTTTCTTCACGATCGGCGTGTTTGGTTATCCGCTGCTTTATGTGTTATCGCAGCGCCGCCTGTATCCTGATTACTGGAAACGCCTGCCTTATATCATCGGCGTTATTTCTTACAGCATGGGTCTTTCTGTTTCTAACACCAAGGCCCTGTACGAGGCGTTCTTCCACCGCAACCAGAATTTCACGCGGACACCGAAAAACGGCGGCGCCCGTCAGTCCTACCAGATCGAAGCGAAGTCTGTCATACCAATCATCGAAGTCCTCCTCGGCCTTTACATGCTGGTGGCGCTTATTTATGTGGCGGTCAACATGCAGCTCATCCTGATTCCGTTCATCACTTTTTATACCCTTGGTTTTTTAAACCTGGGATTTTCCTCGATCAGGGATGAAATCATGACGTATCGGCCGCAGGAGGCATTATGCTCAAGAGAGAACTCTTAGCCATTCTGGTTTGCCCGAAGTGTAAGGGCGATCTACAATATGATGAACCCGGCGCCGAATTGATCTGTCGCGCCTGCCAACTTGCCTATCCGGTAAAAGACGATATCCCCGTGATGTTGATTGAAGAAGCGAGAAAGATAAAATGAGTGCGTTATTTTTTATCAGTTTTCTCACCCAGGCCGCGTGGACCGTGCCGAATGGATCAACTGGCTTGACCATTCAGTACCGGTCAGGAATCGACCATCGGGCCCGGCGGCCACTCACCACCCGTGAAATCATCACCCAGCCGGATAATTTTCCTTTATTTTACCTCATCGGTATTCCTCAGAATGGTCTGGCCACTTACCAAATTCTCCAGATTGAAGAAGAACGGTACCCGGCTGAGCAACTGCCTGATATCCGGGAGTTAAGCATAGAAGAACCAGCCGGCGCCGTTGCCCCCATGCCCGCGCCGTTATCCAAGTTGTCAGCCTGGCTGGAGGAACCGGTGCAGATGTCCGGACCTTCCTGGTTCCGTGATTATTATACCGTGGCCCTGCGCATAAATCCCGTGCGCCGTGATCCTGTGACCGGTGAGCTCGTTCTTATCCGGCAGTTGAAATTATCGGTCGTCTTTCATGGTCAACCCTTGACCAGACCGGCCGGTCCGGATCCGTTCACGCGCATTTATCAAAATGCCATCATTAATTATGATCAATGCAAGGATTGGCGGCGTATGATTCAGCGGGATGACCGCAATCCGTTTGCCTCGAGCCCGCACTGGTTTAAAATCAGCGTGGCCGAGGAAGGCCTTTACCGCATCCGCGGGCAGGAATTGAGAGCGGCTGGACTTGATCCCCGCCAGTTTGACCCGCGGACCATGAAGATCTACACCGCCGGCTTTGAACTCCTGCCGTCCAATGTCCACGCTCTTTTTCCCGATTCGTTGATTGAAATTCCAGTTCTGGTTCAGGGCGAAGACGATGGTGTTTTCGATGCCGATGATTACCTGGTTTTCTACGGTTTCCCGGCCAGTCATTATTACTGGGATTCGTCCGGCCACTGGTTTGAGAACGGCTATGCTCGCGAACGGACATACTGGTTTACCTTCGGCGGCAGTTACGGCCGGCGCATGGCGCGCCGGTTCTGTGTCTGGAACGGCAATACGCCGGACACGCTGGTGACCGAATGCCGTCATTATGAAGAAGATGTTTATAATCCTACCCGTTCCGGCATTAACTGGTTCTGGCAGGACATTTCGCCCCAGTCCGGGCCGTCGGGTGGAACCTGGTTCACGCTCCAGCATCCGCGGGCATCAGGCCATGGCCGCCTGAAAGTCGGCTTATACACCGTGGCCACACCGGTTGACACTTTCCGTTACCGGGTGAACTTGAATTCCGAAACCTTTATTGATCAATACCGGGCATTAAGCAATCAGGATTCATACCCGCCCCATTTGCTGGCGGGCGAAGGCCAGATCCATGGTGATTCCTCGATTTTCGCAATTGATATCTACCGTCCGGCCACGACTTCGGCTTCCCTGATTGCTTATTTAAACCATATTGATCTTGAATACGACCGGATCACGGATCTTGAAAAACCGTTTCACGGCTATTTCCCGGAACCGGGCGCATATTCGATTCGCTGCCGGAATGTCAAATCGCCGCCCCTGGTCCTGGATATAACCGATCCCTTAAATCCGGTCTGCCTGGACAGCCTCCGTTATCAGAACAAAACCATCACTTTCAGCCACCAGTCCGATTCATTCCAGATTCTTTATTTTTCAGGCGTATCCCTGGCTAATTTAGCATCCCTGGTGCCGCGCAGTCCGGGCCGGCTGCGGCAAGCTGATGCCGGCGCGGAATACGTCATCATCACGCATCCGAAATTTGCTAATGCCCTGTTGCCCCTGGTCAATTACCGGCGACGGTCATACACGGTCAAAGTAGTGACCGTGGATGATATTTTCGACGATTACAGTTACGGCAAATATGATCCCCTGGCCATCAAACATTTCTTGCATGCCACTCAGAATAACTGGGATCAGCCGCCGGTCTATGTTTTCTTGATCGGTGACGCCACCTATGATTACAAGAACAATTTAAAAAAGAGCGATCCGCCCAATTTCGTCCCCATGTACGAATCCGGCACCACTCTTTCCGGCAATCCAGGCATACCGCCCAATTACATCTACGACGGCGAATATGTCAATTTTCACAACATGGGTGAGGAGATGATCCTGGGCCGGGTGACCGTCCGCACCAATGCCGAGCTTCGCGCTTATTTTGATAAATTAAACGCTTACGAGAACGAAGACCTTGACGGCGCCTGGAGCAAACGCCTGCTTCTGGCCGCGGATGATGAGTGGGCCGATAATTATCAATGGAGCGGGGAACTGCAGCACACCTGGGCCTGCGAAGCCATTGCCGTTACCATCCAGGACACGATTTACGACTTCGCCAAGTTATACATGATCAGCTATCCGCCGTTTACTTACCCCTGCAAAAAGCCCAATGCCCAGGAAGCGTTCATCCGTGAACTCAACCTGGGCTGGTTCTGCGGAACTTTTTACGGTCACGGCAATACCCATCAACTGGCCCATGAGGGTGTTTTTTACGACACCCGGATTCCCTTGATCCGCAACGGCCGGCGTAATGGATTT
>CBFGIH010000112.1:4259-5595 GCA_965648775.1 Caldifarciminota bacterium
GGATTTTTCTATTTTGCTTCCTGTACGGTCGGCCGCTTTGACGATTCGGACTACGAATGCATCGGCGAGGAGTTTGTCCGCAATCCTGAGATCGCGATCGGCGCCCTGGCGGCGACCTCGGGCACGGACGGTTTTTCCAACCAGATCATCGGCCGCCGTCTTTTTCAAAACCTGACACGGATTGATACGATTTATACCATGGGCGAGGCCGCATACCTGGCCCGCAGTGGATCATGGGGTCTGCATTATGTATTATTCGGCGATCCGGCCACGCGTATGCGGCAGGTGACCGAGCGGGTCGCGATCACGCCAGCGGCTGATTCGGTCCGCCCCCTGGAAACCGCCCGGGCAAGCGTTGCTTATCAACCATACTATCTGAGCGCCTGGGTACGCGATACGACTTTTATCGAGAAGTTTGATTCTCTCACCGCCAACAGCATCAGCGGCCGGGTGCGGCGTCCGGTTCAAACCGGATCAACTTCCTGGGATACGGTGGAATATAAAATATACGGTCGGGGAATGTACCGCGGTTTCTGGCAAGCCGAGACCGCTTCTTTAATTGTCCCGAGGATTCTGACCGGCAACCGGCCCGTAATCCGGCTATCCGCTTATAAAAGCGGTCACAGCGGCCGGTCCGATTCGCTTTTAATTTACGGCACCGCCGCACCTTCCTCGGACCACGAGGGTCCGGAAATCGTTCTTTATGAGGGCGGCCGCCGGTTGAAAGACGGTGACTGGGTAAATCAGGAATTTGTCCTCACGGGTCGGATCAGCGACCCCGCGGGCATCAATTTCATGAACTCCAAGGACGACAGCCGCGGATTCTACCTTTACCTGGCGCGGGACCCGGCAGTCAAGATCGACCTGCGGGATTATTTCATGTATGATCGGAATTCATTCGGCGCCGGCGAATTCAATGCGCGGCTGGTCATGCCCCGGCCCCAGGACACAATCGTCGTTTCGGTTTCCGACAACATTTTCAACCGGACCATCACCCGGGTATTGCTCAATGCCGAACTGTACAATCAGATAGCAATCGACAATTTATTAGTTTATCCCAATCCGGTCAAGGATGAGCGGGGGGTGTGGTTCACCTACCATCTCACTGCTTCGGGATCAGTCACGATTCGGGTTTTCACGATCGCGGGCCGTTTGCTCAAGACAATTGCGGATCACCCGGGCCACGCCGGTTATAATCAGATTTTCTGGGATGGCCGGGACGAGCGCCAGCTGCGCCTGGCCAACGGTGTGTACCTGGTCAAGGCAGTCGTAGAAAACGAATCCGGTTCAGACGACATCACGGAAAAATTCATCATCGCGCGATAAACCGCCGGCA
>CBFGIH010000113.1:0-5584 GCA_965648775.1 Caldifarciminota bacterium
CCGGTTGTTGTTTAGATTATAGCCCATGCCGTAAAGGAAATGGCTGTCACCGGCCGGCACGGTCACCTGCTTTGGCCCCCAGATAATCTGGACGCCGCTTATGCCCACCATCAGGCCGAATTCGAGATCCTGGCTGAAGCCGGCATCGGCGGTGAGATGCAGGATGAAAGGGATGAAGGTGCCCTTGGGCGTGGACGCGGAAGCAGTGAAGCGGAAGCGGGACGTACCGTTGTGACTGGTGCCGCCCACCGGCACGCTGCCAAAAGAGCCGACCGTATCCAGCAAGGAAATGTAGGCGCTTTGTGTGCGCAGGCGACCCACGCAGTTGGTCACGCCGGCGTTTGACAGATTTTTAATCGTGTCCGTGAGATAGACCGTTTCGCCCGGATCTACCCGGCCATTAGAAGGCGATGGATCCTGAATCAGCCGGCCGGCCAAAGACAACACCGGCGTGGTGGTCGCGCCCAGACCGCCGCTGACCACCAGGGCGAATGCCTGGCGCGTGCCCGAGGGAACATTGGTGCCGGTGACCCGGATCGTCCAGGTGCCGATTTCGGGCGTGTTACGCCGGACATTTTCTTCGACATTGCGGTTATCATAAGCGGAAGGATTGGGCGTGGACTGGCCGCCCGTGTACTGGTTGCCGCGGTATTCGACTGAATTCGGGCCGGTAACGCGGAGGTCCAGATTGTTCACGATAGTCGGATTGGCACCTGAGGTCGCCGGATAGTCGGTCCAGACAAGCGTTATTTTCAACGGTTCTGATTGATTGTTGACTGTTACCTGATATTCACGGTACTGACCGGTGGTAACCCCGGTCGTGTCATCCCAGACCGCTAATTTGCGTACATCATTGGTAAAATATAGCACATCATCCAGAAGAATTCTTCCCCAGCCCGTGTTATTGTCCGGAATCGTCGAGCCCTGGATTTCCGGCGAAGCGCTGTTGATCAAACAGGCCTTGACCAGCGCGGCGCTGATATATGCCCAGGCGTTGGCGGTGGTGGAGTCACCCGTAGGATAAAAACCCTTGGCAAAGTAATTGCGGACCAGGGCGGCGTTGCCCGCGATGCAGGGCGTGGCCATGGAAGTGCCGGCCATATAAGAATAATTCGTATTCCCGGAACCAACGGATGATTTCAGCGATGCGCCGGGCGCGGTGACCGTGGGTTTAATGCGACTGTCACTGCAGGGACCGCGACTGGAGAAGGCGGCGACAATAGTGGCGCCCGAGGCGTTGCCCACCGCGCCGCAGGTCACGATATCCTTGGCGGTGCCGGGCGGCAGGACCGTGGTGCTGCCCGGACCGCTGTTACCCGCCGCGTAGCAGATTAAAAAATCCTTGTTGTTCCACATGAACTGGTCCGTATTCACGCAATAGGAAGTGTAACTGCCGTAACCTGAAGTGCTACCCCAGGAATGGGATGAAATCCGGGCTGCGCCACCGGTGTTGCCCGCGTATGGCTGGTTGTAAAGATTGGTCAGATCTGAGGGTACGGACAGGCTGCCACCAGACATGCCGATGTCCATGAAATACATCTTGGCCTTGGGCGGCATGCCGTCGCAGGTGGCAGTGCCGCTGACATAGGAATCATCGCCGCAGATAGTGCCCGCCGTGTGTGTGCCATGCCACGAACCGCCGGCGTCGTCACCAAAAGCAGAACTGGAGCCCGTGGGCTGGCGGTAACCGATGATCTTGCGGTGGGTCGGAAAATTACCCCAGGTCGTGATCGCCACCGACGGATCCCGAAACATATTATGTGATGTCAGAATACCCGTGTCGGCAGTACTGACCACCTGACCCTGACCATAAAGTCCCTTGGTCCAGATACGGCGGTTTTCTTGCTGCCAGTTTTGCGTGACCCATTGTGCGTCCTGGTTAAAGGCAACAGCATCCAGCCAGGGTTCAACTGACCAGACCTCAGGAACTGCCGCCACCTGGTTTAATTTGTCCCGCTGGCAGCGAATGCGGATCAATTTATTGTATTCGGTCACCGAAACGTCAAGAATCTGCGCTCCCAGCGCGTTCAATTTTTCCACGACCTGGTTAATATCTTCCTCATCGAAAATACGAACCAGCATGCGATCTTCCGTTTTAAGCTCTTTAAATAGAGGATGGATCTTGTAAGCCGGTTCATAAGGGCCAATCCAGTTGACAAAGGCCAAGTCGGACAGGACATCAATACCAGTGGGAATACGACAGATAAAGGCATTGAAGGGCAGGTACTGGATGATTCGGGCACCGCAAAGACTTATTTGTTCTTTCATGGTTTCATAAACTGGCCCCTTAAATTGCACGATGTAATAATCCGAGGAACCCTTCAGGTCCGGCGGCAGTGCCGGTGGGTTTTGCAAGGGGTCAAAATAATAGTCGCCAATGGAAAGATACGCATAATCGGGATTGATCGCGGGCTGAACCCAACCCGTATTGGTTAATCTGATATCAGGGCTGGTTTCCTGCGGGTGCAGGGCAAAGACACTGACGCATAACAATAGTAAGTTCATCTTTCCTCCTCGTGTCCTTTTACTTCAAAAAAATTTTATGATCGATCATCGGTTACGGACCTCCTTTTTAAAAACCCTTTGCTTTGTTAATTATATACTGTTTAAAGGTGGTTGTAAAGAGGGAAATGCCTATAACCAGGAGCAGGAGGTCACCCTGCTCCTGGTTTCGGAGAGGCATGTGATGAAAGTAATTATCGGACGAGAACAAGCTTTTCAATCTGTCGGTATTCACCACGGTTGCCGGCGGAGAAACTCAGGAAATAGACGCCAGCGGGCACGGCCGCGGCCTGGTCGTCCGTCAGGTTCCAGCGCACATCGTGGCGGCCGGCGGGCATGGTGCCATCGCAAAGCGTCCGCACATGCCGGCCCGATAGGTCATAAACCACCACGCTGATGCGGGTGCGGACTGGCGTCACGAAAGAAACCAGTGCCGAACGCCGTACGGGATTGGTAATAGACGGCATGAAGACAACGTTCGACAAGGCTTCGTCAACAATGCCGATTGGCCGCACCTGGAATCGGTAGTACGCATTGCCCGAGGGCGCGCCGACCGGATCGCAGCCAGTGTTGGGCACGATCCAGCGATCTTTGCCCCACAAGTAATAATCAATCGTCGTGTTCAATGGCTGACTCGGGATTGATGCCTGGTAAGTGCTGCCGGCCTGCAGGGTCATGTTCAGGGTCTGCCAGGATCCGTTGTTGATGCGGTAATATAACCGAACCGAATCCACGCCGGACTGGTCCGTGACCGATGATTGCACGGGAAAAGGTCCGGTGTAGGTGGTGTCGTGCCAGACCGTGGTGCCGGTAAAATACGGCGGTTCGTTGTCCGCGGGCACCGCGATCTGGAAATCGTCAAGCCACCAATCAGTGTAGTCCTGGAAAAAGGTCTTGGCATCAATTACCCACCGGACCTTGAAGTTATTGCTGACATACGACCCCAGAGGAACAGTCAGTTGCTGCCAGGGAATGGAGTCGCCGGTTTGCCAATTGTAACTCCAGACGTTAAGCCAGGTGGATCCACCGTTCGTGGAAATCTTGATGCGGGCTGAATCCATGAAAATGCCCTGTTCAAAACGGTACTTGTGCCAGACCTTGAGTTGAGGATCGGTAAAACCGGTCAGATTGATGCCGTTGCGCAGAGAGAAAGTGGTCGCGTTGTCCAGCGCGGCGCCGCTGTATGCAGCATGGGTCGGAGAGTGGTTGTTAGCAGTGGTGCGGGTCCAGTTGCCGGTGGGTTCCCAGTAATTGAGGAAACTATCGATGCCCGAGCCGTATTCAAAGTCATCTTCATAAATGACAAAGGGCGGAGGAGCCGTGCCAATGGTCAGGTTGTAAAAAAGGGTATCGCAGAAGTCCAGACTGTCATAAGCACCGTCGGCGGTCAAGATCAAACCGATCCGGGAAACATGGCCCTGAGGCGTTAAAGAGTGGATCATGAAAGTGTACGGATTGCCGGCATTCGAAGCGGTTGCGCCCGGCGCCAGGTTTCCAAAAAGGTGGGAACTGTTGCCGATCGTAATGAAATTGTCGAAGGATTTGAGAATTCCCGCAGTGTTGCTGGCCTGAGCGCCGCCGGTGTTTTTGATTTCCACGGTCATGCGGCAGGTCTCGCCCGGTTCCAGCGTGCCGTTGCCGTTGCCGCCCGGCGGTGGATCCGTGATCGCTTTTGATAACAAGGAAATCCAGGGTTGATTCATGGTGGGCGTACCATTAATGGCTCGCCAGGCATTTAACCGTCCCCAGCCGTAGTTGTTATTCGGATAAGGGCTGCCAGCGGAAGGCTGGTCAGCATTGTCCAGCAGTATGCTGTAGACCAAGGGAATGGTCAGGTTATGGTTTTTGGAAAACAAAAGACCGATGGCGCCGCAGGTGTGAGGCGTGGCCATGGAAGTGCCGCTTAAATTATGATAGGTGCCGCTGCCGTCACCCTTGGCCGAGCGGATATTAACGCCCGGCGCCGAGATCTGAGGTTTAATGAGATTCCAGTCGTCGCGCAGCCAGGTGGTAGGGTCATTGAATGGTGATTGATTGGGAGAAGGGCCGCGGGAGGAAAAATTGGCAATGACATCGGTTGAATCCGTGGCGCCGACGCCGATGACGTTGGAATTGGCGCCGGGACAACCGACCGTGTTGGGATTTGGTCCGCTGTTGCCGTTGGCGAAGACCGGCACGATGCCAATGGCGTTATAGGTGCGCGTGATCGGATAGAAAAAAGTATCTGCGCCGTTTGATCCGCCCCAGGAATTGGACACGGCTTTGATGTCCACGGAATCTTTCAGATCGGCCATGAATTGCAAGCCGGCTGCGCACTGCGCGTAACTGCCAGAACCGCTGGAATTGAGCATCTTGGCCGCGACATAGGTTGCGCCTGGTGCCACGCCGATATCGTCGGCAAATGGACCTGGGCCGTCGCCGCCGAGAATCGTGCCCATGCAGTGCGTACCGTGCCAGGTGCCGGTCATGTCGTCATAAGGCGTGGTCTGGCCATTGATAGCATCAAACCAGTAGCCGGACCACTTGCCCGCCAGTGCGGGGTGCGTGTAATCGACGCCCGTATCGCACATGCCGAGGATCACTCCTTGACCGGTATAGCCCGCAGCCCAGCAGGAATCAGCCTTGATTTTGCGGATACCCCATTCTGGGGCCCGATCGCTGGTTGGACCGGGATCAGAGACCGGTTCATAGATCGCGTGCACCACGCCATTATGGCTGATCCAGCGGACATCACGGCGTTTGGCCAGCTCTAAAATCACGGCCCTGGTGGCTTCGAGATAGAAACCGTTGATCACCCACCACTTATCACCGACGCGGGCATCGCGGGGCATGGTTTTTAACCAGGCAATCGCTTCGGCCTGACTTTCTTCGGCGATCCGGCGCAACAAATAAATTTTTTCATGAACCGAAGCATTCGCCAGCTGAGCATAAGGGTATTCCTGATTCATGATGACAATGCAGGGAATAAGTTCGTCGGGCCGGGCTGATTTCAACTGCTGATCAAGATCGTCCGTGACCTTAGGATTAAGACTCAAAAAACACAGCAGTGTAAAAAAAATATTCCAACTCATATCTCCTCCTT
>CBFGIH010000114.1:0-5582 GCA_965648775.1 Caldifarciminota bacterium
CGGTACCTTCTTCATAAACATCCACGAAGGCCTGATGAATGACGCCCTGAATAAAGAAGCTCCTGGTACCGTCAATGCCGGAAAGATCCGCGGCGCTGGTAAAGGCGGTCGGCATGCCCATGTCAGCAAGATAATCATTGAGCAGGTATCGGGTTTTAAAGGTGAATTTCGGGATAAAAACCTCTACGCGCCGCGGATTTAAAAGTTTTTGCCAGGCCTCGAGCTGCGCGGCCGTGAGGGATTTTTCCAGCGCTGCCAGCCGATCATTATCCGCCGGTAAAACAATGAGCATTGATAACTTATCGCCGTCATAGGGCATTTCCAGCAATTGCAAGCCTTCGGTCGCCGCGTAATTATAAACCGCTTCCGGGTCGGTCCGCCGCATCATCGGTGTTTTCACCCTTTTGGCGCTGCTAACGAAAAAATCCTCATCGACCGTGAGATTTTTATCAAACTGCCTGACCCAGTTGCCCTTGAAATAGATAGCGTTGGTGATGACCAGGCGTGCGTCAGCCGTCAGGGATCCCGGTGGAAAAAGTTCTTTTATTTTATCGTTGGTCTTTTCCTCGACCCAGCGGTTGATGCGCTGGCGGGTTGGTTCGGTTTCACGGATAAAATCAACGTCGGTGGCATAGCCGGCGTAAAAATCATGTATGGTTTTGAGATACTCATTCCGAAGGTGATAATCCTTTTGCACCCACAGCGCGTTGGCGGTGTGAAGTTTGAAGGGCCGGTCTTGCCGGTTCAAGTCCTGATAGCTGGCGGCGTAACTCTGGCGTCTTATCCGGTCATCAAGGGGAAAGTGAAAAACCTTTCCGATTTCCGCTTGCGTTTGCTGCCGGGCGCCTTCATAAACCATGACCAGGGCCAGGGAAATGCTAAACGGTGAAAAAAAGATATTGTTGGAATCAACGGCAGATATTCGTTGATACAGTTCGATCCCGAATTGGTTATTAGCGTTTATGACATCAATGGTTTCTTTGCTGTCTAATTCTACTGCGGCTGGCGCTCGCGCTGAAGCAAAAACCGCCAGCGTTAAACTAAGAAATCCGCAAAAAAAATTTCGCGGCATAAGACCTCCTTCAAGAAAAAAACAAAGCTCAATGTCCTTAAATTAATTATTATCACCGGCCGTTGATTTTCAAAAACCGATCAATGGAGGCGGCGGGAATCGAACCCGCGTCCGAAACGTTTCCGTGAAAAGGACTACATACTTATCTCCTTTATGATCCTCTTCTTATCTTGACCAAGGAGCAGGTTGATAAGCGCGAGCCTTTGCGTCCATCCCTGCCAACCCCAAAGGCGGAAGCAGACAGGTTCCAGCCCTTATGACGCCTGACCCCGGGCCGGGCTGAGTTCCCGGGCAGACGTAGCCGCCATTATTAGGCAGCTAGAGCGTATCCTTGTGCAGGATGTTTTTTTATTCCAGTCGGATTAACGAGGTGGCTAGAACCCTCGGTATGCCCTTTTTCACCTCAATCGCTCCGTCAAAACCCATCGCCCCCTACGATGAGTATAAACGAATTTGCTGCCTTGTCAAGATTGGCTCGGACCGGAAATCGACGGGGCGGGTGTTTCTTCCAAAACCGCTTCCGAGGAAGTAGCTGCCTTTATTTCTTTTTTCTCCCTGGTCAGATTCAAGAGATCGAACCGCAGGAGCGGATACTCCCGGTCATCTTTCAGAATTTTAAATCCGGCCTTCAAGTAGAATTCGGCCGGCCCAGCAGGATTTTCCGGATTACCTTTCCGGGCAATGGTTTCCAGTGCCTTGACACTCCTTTTTTTTAGCTCGGCGATCACCGCTTTCAGAAGCCGGGTTCCCATGCCTTTTCTTCGCAAACGGGGATTGGCAATGAACAGGCAGGAAAGCAGGACCGCATCCGGGCTGACCGGTCCGGAGGGGTGATCTTTGACCGCGGGCAGATATTCTCCAGGCGCAAACTGGGCGTATCCCACGCATTGCTCTTCAACATACAGGACCTTGCCGCCGCTGCCGAAACCTTCGGTCACGGTTTTTATCCAGGCCATTTTCCGGTTCAAACCCTCTTCCGCATTCGATTGCAGGCGGTTCCATTCTTGTGGATGCTCCCAGTAAAGGCAAAAGCGGCAGCTTGCCGGCGGCTCATCCAGGGCCGGCAACTCCTTGACATTGTCTACCGTCAGAGTTTCAATTCTTATTTTTTTGGTTTTCATTTTTTTAGAACGATTATCGTTCCTCCTGGATAGACTTCATCATTTTCTTGCGGTGATAAGATGATCGGTTGCCATCGGCGCAGCCATTGCCATAACCAGGCGGCTCATAGCATACAGGTAACGATCAATGGCCTTCATGGTCTTGGGATGTTCGTTTTATTTAAGAGGTCGTACAGGAGCTCGGTCGAGGTGATCGGCGTGGGATTAAATTCCTCTTCGTTCCAGGTAAAGACCGCCGATGTTTTGGTCATATGATCATGCGCGTCATGACAAATGCTCGTACCCGGATGGTTCGAGCGCCCGGTCTGGCCCATTGCCGGTCAACCAGATGCCGCGGCCTTTCTTAACTTCTCCGATCCTGGTCAGAGGTGTCTGGATCGAAGGCGGTCGTCGGCGGGCCGTGAACAGCAATTCAAAATCCTCACCGGCAGAAAGAATGAAGTTCACCGGATCAATCTTTAGTAACCGGGCCATGCGCGACACTTCCGGATGGATGGGCAGACGACGGGCATCAATGATGATCTGCACGCCGCTTTCTTGAGCCAGGTGCCAGGCATCGGTTGAAAGGCCGTCCGACGTATCGATGCCCGCACTTGCGTTTGACCGCACTTTCAGCGCCTCAGCGATGCGCGGCACGGGAAAACGGTGACGCTGGACCGAAGCCGAAAAAAGCCGGAGCGGTCGGCTCTGGGCCAGGGCCCGTCGGCCGGTCTCAGAAAGTCCAAGATGACCGGTAACATACAGACCGTCGCCGGGACGGGCACCGCGGCGCAGAAGCGGTTTCCGGGTCTTCCCGATGACCGTGAGCGTGCACCCGCAAAACGGGCTCTCCACGATATCGCCGCCGGCAATATCAATTTGAAACCGATCGCCAATACCGCGGAACCCGCGGTACAACTCAAATATGTCCTTTTTTTCAACCGCCCTGGTCAAATACAGGGAAACCAGCGCGCAAACCGGCTCGGCCGCCATCGCCGCCAGATCAGACAGACTGCCCGCCAGGCATCGGAAACCGAGCTGGTAAAAATTAAAATACTTGAAATTAAAATGAACGCCTTCAACAAACGAATCCGTGGAAACAACGGTTCCGTTCTTTAAGATCATGGCATCGTCACCGATGCCGGCCAGGATTTCCCGGCGTTTTTTTGGAAAAGCGTTCCGGATATATTTGATCAATTCCCACTCGCCATGCTTTTTCTCGGGCATATTTATTGATGGATTATCTCTGACATCACGGTAACCCGATGTCCGTTATCTTTCATACATGAAATTCGATGATATCGCCGTCTTTGAGGATATAGGTTTTTTCAACCCGCTGACCGGAAAATCCGTTGTCGTTCCATAACCGGGTAAACTGCAGGTTATGCCGGAAATCTTTGTGGATATGTTCGGCGGCTTCGATGACCGTCGTGCCGCTTTTTAAAATTACCGGATCGCGCTTGACCGGCGGTTGACCAATTTTCTTGGTATACACCCGGATAATGTTTAACCGCAGAAAGATATCTTTTTTCAACCGGTCCAGCGCTTCTTGCCGGCTGACCGCGATTTCATAAACCTGGAAGCGGTTCTGGTGCATTTCCCGGAAAATCCGCGCGTTCTCGGCACCCGATCCCATGTCCAGCCGCGTCAACAAAATCATCGCGTTCATCTGATTTGGCTGATCCCCTTCCAGCGCGAGTGCATGATCTGCAAGCAGTTTTTGCTGGCTTTCAAACTTGAACAGCAGGTCATCATCGGCCGCGTCCACCAAAACCAGCAATAAATCCGCAGCCCGGTAAAGCGCATACAACCAGGGAGGACTGGATTCGGTCAGGGGCGGCGTGTCCACGATTTGTATCAAAACATCTTCGTATTTCATCATGCCGACCTGCGGATTGGCGGTCGTAAAAGGATATTCCGCCACCTCGACGTTGGTGTTGGTCAGGGCATTTAGCAGGGCTGATTTACCGCTGTTCGGCGCCCCGCAGAGCGCCACCTGGCCCGCACCCTGTTTGTCCACCTGATACCAGGCGTTGGATGGACCAGCGCTTTTTTTCTGATGTTCGACCTGGTCCTTTAATTTCGAGATCCGGCTTTTAATGTCCGCCTGCAGTTTTTCCGTACCCTTGTGCTTGGGAATGATGGCAAGCATTTCCTGCAGGTACATGAGTTTTTCTTGAGTGGTCTTGGCGGTCTTGTATTTTTTCTCTGCGTCAAAATATTGAGGCGTCAAATTGGCCGGCATGCCGTATTTTACTCATTCTTCGCCACCAGGTCAACTATCATGCGGATGGAATTATAGTAATATCAATTTCCGAATTTCATCACCTTAATTCTTCTTCGAAAACGGAAGCACACGACCCCGGGTCAAACAAATCCATACCAAAGTGGGTTTGGTCGTGATGGAGGACGCAGTTCAAAACAAAATTTACCGATAAATTTTCTGTTAAATCTCAGTAATAAAAATTCACCCCGAATTTCGTTATGAACCCCTGCGTCTGAAATTTTATTTTGTCTTCAAAAAGATCCATCCAATCTAAACCAACAAAAATCCTGCCAAAATCTAATTTAAGGCCAATGGTCTTGATCGGATAATATTCGGCGGTAACCTTTGCCCCGATGTCGGTCAGGAAAGGAATTTCCGTGGTATCAATGCCTGCACCTTTAAAGGTCCACCAGGAAAAGACGTCTCTCATGATCAAGCCCAATGAGAAAAACGCTTTATCCTGTATTTTAACAATCCGAAAAGAGAATTCGGGAGAGAAGATGATCATATTGATCTTGAGTTGGTTAGTGCCCTGCTCTGCGCTACCATTCCAGTAGCCAAAAAATAACCCCACTCTATTATCACCGGGCGTGGGCATGCCAATACCGATCGCCAGATAGTCATTGGTGCCAATTTTCTCCGTACCCAGTAAACTGCGGAATTTATTATTCAGGTCTTTCAATGAAGGACCATACCAGCCGTATTCAAGACCAAACCATTTCACAGATGGTTGTGCTGATTTTCCGCCGGGCTGAGGATTCACGCCCGCGCCCGGGGGCGGCCCCGCAATGGCCGGTAAAATTAACAGCATCAGCAAGATAGGGGTAAAAATAATCTTGTTCATTTTCCCACCTCCATCTGCCAGATGTTCATCACGCCTTCCTTATCCTCTCCCCGGCAGGATAAGAAATAAATATATTTTCCATCTGCCGACCAGACCGGACATATATCATCCGCGGGATGGAAGGTTAATTGCATTAAATTCGTACCATCCAGATTTACCACCCATACGTTGTAGTTTATCCGCGAATTAGCGCTCTGGTAAGTTCCTTTGTTTGAAGTAAAAACAATTTTGTTGCCATCGGGGGCAATATCCAGCGAGGCAATCCCCCATTCTTCGCCGCCGATGATCTGCGTTTCTGAG
>CBFGIH010000115.1:0-5567 GCA_965648775.1 Caldifarciminota bacterium
AAATTGATTGATTACGTGAAAAGCGTGTACGCCGAAATGCGCAAAGTTACCTGGCCCACCCGCAACGAGCTGGTGAGTTCGACGGTGGTCGTGATTGCCCTGTCGATCATTGTCGCGGTGATCATTTTTATCATGGACACGATTTTTTCCTCCCTGCTGGGGCTGATTGTGCGGTGACAGAACTATGAAATGGTTTGTCGTGCATACTTTGACCGGCCACGAACAGAAAATCCGAAAAGTGCTGGATAAGATCGTCAAAGAACGGAAAATGGAAAACCAGTTCGGCCGAATTGTCATCCCGGTCGAGAATCTGGTAAAAGTGAAAAAAGGCAAGCGGGTAGTGGAAGAGAAACGACTTTATCCGGGGTATATCGTTATTGAAATGGAACCAACGGACGAAGCCCTGCGGCTGGTTAATTCCGTGGCCGGCGTCACGCATTTTTTGGGCTCAAAGAATAAACCGTCGGCCTTGAGCGAGGAAGAAGTCAAGGCGCTTCTGTCCCAGGTGGAAGAATCAAAGAACAAGGTCGTGACCAAGATTCCATTTACGAAGGGCGAACGGGTTACGGTCATAGATGGTCCTTTCACTGATTTTATTGGCACGGTTGAAGAAGTTTTTCCGGAAAGAGAAAAGGTCAAGGTGATGGTGGTAATCTTTGGCCGCCCGACACCGATTGAACTCGGGTTTCATCAACTGAAGAGTTTTTAGAACAGATGATTACAGAGATAATAAGGCAGTCTAAAGAAATATCAGCATCTCCGTCATCTAATTCGTTCCCTCTCCGTTATCAATTACTGAGTGAAACGAGGTAATCTATGGCGAAAAAAGTGATCGCGGTCGTGAAATTGCAACTGCCGGCCGGCAGTGCCACGCCGGCGCCGCCGGTTGGTCCGGCTCTTGGTCAGCATGGCGTCAATATCATGGAATTTTGCAAGGCCTTCAACGCCGAGACCAAAAGCCAGGCTGGTCTGATCATTCCGGCATTGGTCACGATCTACAACGACCGCAGTTTTACTTATATCCTGAAAAGCCCGCCGGCCTCCGTGCTGCTCAAACAGGCAGCCGGTATCGCCAAGGGATCGTCAATCCCCAACCGTGACAAGGTGGGTAAAGTCACGCGCAAGCAGATTCAGGAAATCGCTCAGCGTAAGATGAAAGACCTCAACACCGATTCGCTGGATCAGGCGATGAAGCTGGTTGAGGGGACGGCCCGGAGCATGGGCATTACCGTGGAGGATTAATGAAACACTCCAAGCGTTATCGAGCACAGGCCGCCAAAGTTGAACCAAAGAAATATGATCTCGCCGAAGCGGTGGCCAAGGTCAAGGAACTGGCCAGCGCTAAATACGACGAGTCGGTCGATTTAGCGATCAAACTGATGATCGATATCAAGAAGCAGGACCAGCAGGTGCGTGGAATTTCCAATCTTCCCTATGGTACTGGCAAGATCAAGCGCGTGTTGGTGTTGACCAAGGGTGAAAAGGAGAAGGAAGCACGCGATGCCGGTGCGGATTACGTGGGCTTTGAAGAATACATTGAAAAGATAAAAAACGGTTGGTTTGATTTTGATGTTGTTATCGCCACGCCGGACGGCATGGCCGAGGTTGGCAAACTGGGCAAGATTCTTGGTCCCAAGGGACTCATGCCCTCGCCCAAATCAGGCACCGTGACTTTTGAGGTCGGTCCTCAGGTCAAGGCACTCAAGAAAGGTAAGGTGGAATTCAAAAGCGATAAGGGCGGCTGCGTGCATGTGCCCGTCGGCCGGGCGAGTTTCGAGCCTGACAAATTGACCGCCAACATCCAGACTCTGCTGGAAGACCTCATCGCCGCGAAACCATCAACCGTTAAAGGGCAGTTCATCAAGTCCATCACCCTTTCCACCACGATCGGTCCCGGCATCAAGCTTAATGAAAAGGAATTGATCAAAAGCCCGGCGAAAGGAGGTGGCTGATGCCATCGGCAAACAACCGGCAGAACCTGGAAAAAACCAAGACCCGGCTCAAGGACGGCAAGGCTTTTTATTTCACCGATTTCACGGGTATGACCGTGGCTCGGCTCGAGAAGCTGCGCCGTGAATTGAAAAAATCCCGGGGTGATTATCTCGTTACGAAAAACACCCTTGGTCAGCTGGCATTGAAGGAGTACGGGATCGCGGATGAAAGATTGGCCGGTTTCTTTACGGGCCCTACGGGCATCGTCATCGCTTATGATGATCCCGTGGCTCTGGCCAAGATTCTCAAGGATACCGAAGAGCTCAAGATCAAGGGCGGTTATGTGGAAGGGCAGTATTTTGACGCGGCGGGGGTGGTTCGTTTCGCGCAGATTCCATCCCGGTCCGCGCTGCTGGCCAGCGTGGTTGGTTCGCTGAATATCATGGGTAGTTTTGTCTACACTCTGGAAGGAATTTTACGCAGTTTGGTTTATACTCTCGAGGCGATGAAAAACAAGGAGGCAAAATGACGACGAAGGCCAAGATGAGTGTTGAGAGTTTGGTGGAAGAGATCGGCGGTTTAACCGTCTTAGAATTAGCGGAACTCGTTAAAGCCCTGCAGGAAAAATTCGGCGTTTCCGCGGCAGCGCCGGTTCAGGTCGTGGCCCAGGCGCAGGCGGACACCGCTAAACCCGCGGCTGAGGAAAAATCAGAGTTTAACGTAACCATGACTTCCTGCGGCGACAAGAAGATCCAGGTTTTAAAAGTCGTCCGGGAGCTAACCGGTCTTGGCTTGAAAGAAGCCAAGGATATCGTTGATAACCTGCCGAAATTGATCAAAGAAGGGGCAACCAAGGAAGAAGCCCAGAACATGAAAAGCAAGCTGGAGGAAGTGGGCGCAACCGTTGAAATAAAGTAGGTTCGTTGTCTGACCGGCCTATTGATGGCAATTGATGGCACATTTTCGGCACGGCAGCCCCGGCCTTTCTTTCGCCCATGCCGTCCAGGCATGTTCGGTCCGGCGGTGTCCCCAATTGCCTTATCTTTTGTAAGGAGATAAGGAGTATATGAGAAATATCATAGATTTCTCAAAACGGACCAAAATGCTGGCTTTCGAGATTCCTCATCTCCTGGAAGTCCAGCTGGAATCTTATCAGCAGTTCATCAACGAATCCATCAAACGGGTTTTCACTACAGATTTTCCCGTGGAGGATATCCATAACCGTTATCAGCTGATCTATGTCGCTCACCGTTTTGGCGCCGTGAAATATTCATTGCAGGAAGCGATTGAAAAGGGCGTTACCTTCGGCATGCCCCTGAAAGTGAGTTTCCGCCTTGCCAGCAAGGAAGAAGACGGCGAGTTGCATAATATTGTGGAACAGGAGATTTATCTCTGTGATCTTCCGAAGATGACGCACCGCGGCACCTTTATCATCAACGGCGTGGAACGAGTGGTCGTCAACCAGATTCACCGTTCGCCCGGTGTGTATTTTAGCGAAGAGGGTGGAACTTATTCAACCATGGTCATACCCTATCATGGCCAGTGGATCGAATTCATCGTTGATCACCTGAATACTTTCTACGCCATTCTCGACCGGCGGCGCCGGATTGCCGGTACAACTTTCTTACGCAGCCTGGGTTACGAAAAGAACGAAGAAATCATAAAACTTTTTTATCCGGTCAAGCAGATTGACATAAAAGAAGCCAAAGACCGGTACCTGGCGGAAAGCATTTATGAAGGCGAGACCCTGCTGCTGGCCGCCGGCGAACTAATGGATGAAGCCAATATTGATTTTCTGCACAAAGGGAAAGGGATCAAAAAGGTCACCATCATTGATTCCCAGGATCCCGGCGTGACGGTGCTGACCACGACAATAAAGAAAGACCGGACGACGAGCAAGGACGAGGCCGCGAAGAAGATTTATACCCTCCTGCGCTCGATCGCGCCGCCGACCATCGATATTGCCACTTCTTATATTTATAATTTGCTGTTTGACCGCGCTCATTTTGACCTCGGCGAGGTCGGTCGATTTAAACTCAATGCCCGCCTGGGAGTGAATGAATCGGAGAAACAGAGCAAATTCACGATCAATGACCTGCTTCAGGTCATCCGCAAGTTGTTCCAGTTCGTCAACGGTGAAATCCAGAGCGACGACATTGATCATCTGGGAAACCGCCGCGTGCGGCGCGTGGGCGAACTGCTCGAGGCGCAGTTTAAACTGGCAATCACCCAATTGATCCAGAATATCAAGGAGCGCGCCTCACTGATGGAGGAAGCGAACCTTACTCCCCAGGAACTCATCAATCCTCATCTGGTCTCCAACATCATCAACAAATTCTTTACGACTTCGCAGCTTTCCCAGTTCATGGAGCAGACGAACCCGGTTTCGGAAATGACGCACAAGCGCCGGATCTCTTCACTCGGTCTGGGTGGATTAACCCGGCAAACCGCTGGTTTTGAAGTGCGCGATGTCCATTATTCGCACTACGCCCGCATCTGCCCGATTGAAACACCGGAGGGGCCGAACATCGGCCTGATTTCGAGTTTGTCAAGTTTATCCCGCATCGATAAGTACGGTTTCATCGTCGCGCCCTACTGGGTGGTCAAGGACGGTCATGTCAAGGACAAGATTGTCTATCACCGGGCGGATGAAGAAGATCAATACACGATTGCCCAGGCCAATACCCTGATTGATAAATCCGGCAAAATTCTCTCAGAACAGGTTCTTTGCCGGCGCAAAGGCGATTTTCCCATGGTCCCCCCGGAAGAGGTCGATTATATGGATGTCTCACCGGAAGAGGTCTTCAGCCCGACCGCGGCCCTGATTCCTTTTCTTGAACATGATGACGCCGACCGAGCCCTGATGGGATCGAATATGCAACGCCAGGCTGTGCCCTTGATCGATCCAGACATTGCATATGTCGGGACCGGCATTGAAGATCGCGTTGCCCGCAATTCCGGGAATATGCTGCTGGCCGAGGAAGACGGCGTCGTCGAGTACGTCGATGCGGCCAAGATCGTGGTGGAGTCAACCAGGGGCATCAAACACCGTTATCAGCTGGCGAAATTCCTGCGATCCAACCAAAATACCTGCATTCATCAGAAGCCATCGGTTCAGGTCGGCCAGAAAGTCAAGAAAAACGATATCCTGGCCGACGGCTACGCGTCCAAGGAGGGCGTTCTGGCCCTGGGCAAGAATGTCCTGGTGGCGTTCATGCCCTTTCTGGGATTCAATTTTGAAGACGCGGTGATCGTCAGTGAACGTCTGCTCAAGCAAGACACCTTTACCTCGATCCATGTCATCGAATGCGACTGTGAGATCCGCGAGACGAAACTGGGCCCGGAGGAAGTGACACGTGATATCCCGGGGATTCCCGATTATCAGATTAAGGATCTTGATGAGTTCGGTATTGTCCGGATCGGCGCCGAGGTCGGACCAGATGACATTCTGGTGGGCAAGATCACACCCAAGGGTGAGACCGAACTGACTCCCGAGGAACGACTGATGCGCGCTATCTTCGTGGAAAAGGCGACCAATGTCCGGGATACTTCTCTGCGGGTTGAACCGGGAATTGAAGGCGTGGTGATTGACCGCAAAGTTTTAACCCGCCGGACCACGGATTCCCTGGCCAAGC
>CBFGIH010000116.1:0-5550 GCA_965648775.1 Caldifarciminota bacterium
CCCGGATCCACAACCCCACCCTCGGTTACCTCGAGGAAACGATCGCGCTGCTGGAAGCGTACGGCAGTGAGATGGAGACCGGGTGCGCCGTCACCGCTTCAGGCATGTCGGCCATCGCCAGCGCCACTGATCCTTTTCTGGTTAAATTGACCAGTCAACCCGCGGAACCGATAAATTTTGTCGCCACCTGTCAGGTTTACGGCGGCACCTTTCAGCATTTCAACGTCCGGAAGATGCAGGAACGGGGAATTGAGGTTCGTTGGATCAAAAACAGCAATGATTTGAATGAATGGAAGTCAAAGATTGACCGTCACTCGCGTTTTCTTTATGGCGAACTGCCGACCAATCCCACCATCTCTTTTTTCGATTTGCTGCCGGTCATTAACTTGGCGCACGAGAACGGCATTCCGTTCATTGCCGATTCCACGGTGGCCACGCCGGCATTGCTCCGGCCGATTCAATACGGCGCGGATATCGTCGTCCAGTCCGTGACGAAAACCATGTCCGCCAGCGGTCTCGGCATCGCCGGCGCCGTGATTGCGCGTAAGAATATCATCACCAACATTCCCAATGACCACCTTAAGGCTGATTTTGCCTCATACCTGATGCAATTGCCGAACCGGGATATGGGTTGGTGTCTCTCGCCTTTCCAGGCCTTGCTGTCGCTGACCGATATCCGAACTCTCCGCTCCCGCGTTGATCACTTAAGCCAGAGCGCCATGCAGGTCGCGCGTTTTCTTGCCCGGCATCCGAAGATAGCCCGTGTTCATTATCTCGGCCTGGAGGATAATCCCCTGCACGAGATCGCTCGTCGTTACCTTTACCTGGTGGACGCGGAATATGATGAAAAATACCAGCAGCCGGTGAACCGATACGGACATCTGATGTCTTTTCAGTTCAAGGGCGGTGTTCCGGCCTCCCGCAAGTTTTTGGACGGCCTGAAACGCATCTGGCGGGCCACGGATCTGGGACGCATCAAATCCATCGCCACTCTACCCGCGATTTCCACCCACCAGCAAATGGGCGAAGAATCTCGTTCCCTGGCTTCAATTCCGCCGGATCTGTGCCGCTTGTGCGTCGGCGGCGAGCATCCGGACGATGTGATTGCCGATATCGAACAGGCCTTGGCTCAGGTCTGAAATCAGTTATGGCTCCCCTGCGTTACTACAGCACGAACCGCGCGGCCTTGCCGGCGACGCTCAAGGAGGCCCTACTCGCGGGACAAGCGCCGGATAAGGGCTTATATTTACCCGAAAGCATCCCGATGGTGCCGATCGATGAAATCGCGTCTTTCCGGGGACGGCCCTACGCTGAGGTTGCCTTTGCCGTTCTGCGGCGTTTCACGCATCTGGAAGTGGAGGATGAGGTTTTAAGGGAAATCTGCAAACGCGTTTATGATTATCCCGTTCCCCTGGAACCGGTCTCTGAATCGGTTTACATTATGCGCCTGGATCAGGGGCCGACCGCATCGTTCAAGGATTTCGCCGCACGGGCCATGGCGAGGTTGATGTGCTATTTCCTAGCCCGCGAGCAGAAAAAGATCGTGATTCTGACCGCGACTTCAGGTGATACCGGAAGTGCGGTTGCCCATGCTTTCCAGCAGGCGGACCGGGTTGCCATGGTGGTGCTGTTTCCTCGTGATGAAGTGAGTGACCGGCAACGCCGGCAGATGACCACCCTGACCGGCAATGTGACCGTGATCAGCGTGGCGGGCAAGTTTGATGACTGCCAGGCCATGGTCAAGCGCGCGTTTGCGGACATCGATTTGAAAAGTATCCGTTTTTCCTCAGCCAATTCGATTAATATCGGCCGGCTGCTGCCCCAGGCGGTTTATTATTTTTACGCCTATGCCAATCTGGCGACACCGCCGACGCCAATGGTTTTCGCCGTGCCCTCAGGTAATTTCGGCGACATGATGGGCGGCCTCATTGCCCGGCGCATGGGCTTGCCCATCCAGCGCCTGGTCGTCGCCACCAATGCCAACGATGAGTTTCCCGTTTTTATGCAGACCGGTCAATACCATAAGATTATTCCGTCACGCGTCTGCATTTCCAATGCCATGAATGTTGGCCATCCCTCCAACCTGGCGCGGGTGATCGATCTTTATGGCGGTCAGATGGACGAGACCGGCGCGATCAACATCATGCCCGACCTGGAGCGGATGCGGGGTGAAATGTTTGCCGTGAGCATTGATGACGAAGAAACACGGCGGACAATCAAAGAGGCCTATGACCGCCATCATCTGCTTTTAGAACCCCACGGCGCCGTAGCCTGGGCTGGTCTGATGCGTTACCTGGAAACAAAGCCCCGGCAACTGGCCGTTGCCATTGAAACCGCTCACCCGGCTAAATTCCCGGAGGAGATAACAAAGATCATCAACCTGATTCCTGAACCGCCACCGGCTCTGCAGGGCTTGGAAAAATTGAACGAACACTATCTTGAGATTGATAACGACTACGATCAGTTCAAGAATCTTCTTCTTCAGAAATTCGGATAAACCGCTCAGCGGCTATGAAGCACATCGTATTTTTAGGCGACGGCATGGCAGACTATCCGATAAAAAAACTGGGGGGCAAAACACCCTTGATGGTTGCCCGTAAGCCGGCGCTGGATCGAATTGCCTGGGAAGGGCGTTGCGGACAACTGGTGACCGTTGAACCGGACATGCCGCCCGGCAGCGAAGTGGCCAACCTGACGGTGCTGGGATACGATCCGCGTGAGTGCTATCAGGGACGCGGGGTGCTCGAAGCGGCAAGCCAGGGCGTGGCTCTTAAACCGAGCGATATCGCGATGCGCTGTAATCTGATTACGGTTTTCGACGGCCGCATCAAAAACCATTCCGCCGGTCATATTTCCACGGCGGAAGGCAAGGCCTTGATCGAGGAACTGCAGTCGCGCCTGGGTGGTTCCCTTGTTCATTTCTACCCCGGTATCAGTTACCGCCACCTGTTGATTCTTACTCAGGGGTCGCCGGAACTTGAGTGCTTTCCGCCGCACGATCATGTCGGTCGGCCCATCGCGGAAATCATGATTCGCGCCCGGAATCCCGGCGCCAATCTGACCGCGGACCTTTTGAACGAACTGATTCTCAGATCTCCATCCGTCCTCCTGTCTCATCCCGTGAATCAGGCGCGCCGGCGGGACGGCAAGGATTTAGCCAATTACATTTGGCCCTGGTCGCCCGGCCGCAAGCCCGCCATGCAGACCTTGCAGGAACGTTATGGCCTCAAGGGTGCGGTTATCTCGGCGGTTGATCTGATCCGCGGCACGGGCATTTATGCCGGCATGGAGGTGATTTCGATTCCCGGCGCCACCGGTCTCTGGGACACTGATTATGAGGGCAAGGCTGATGCCTGCATTGCTGCCCTAACCGATCACGATTTTGTTTACTGCCATATTGAAGCCGCCGATGAAGCCAGTCACAGTCAGGATCTGGATTTGAAAATCAGGGTGATTGAAGACTTCGACCGGCGTCTGGTTACGCGGGTGCTCAACGCCCTGGAAGAAAAGGAAATCGAGGCCGTGGTGGCTGTTTTACCGGATCACCCGACACCGGTCGAGTACGGCAATCATGTCAAAGATCCAGTGCCGGTGGCCATCTGGGATCCGCGGCAGCCCGCGGATAATGTCACCGCTTTCGATGAACTGTCGGTCCGCGAGGGAGCGCTGGGGGTAATGCACGGCCGGCAATTCATGGATGTCGTAACCGGCAGGAAAACGCATTCCCGGCCATGATCATAAAAAGCAAAATATATTATTTCGATGAGATCGAATCTACCAGCGATTATATGAAAACCATCGCCGCGGATGCACCAGAGGGAACCGTCGTGATAGCTGATAGCCAAACCCGGGCGCATGGCCGCCGGGGACATTATTGGTACGCACCCGAGGGCGGTCTCTGGCTGTCGGTTTTACTTGTTTCTGACCGTCCCGGTCTCATGCAAATAATTGGTTCGGTGGCTGTCTGCGAAGCTCTCGCTAACTTCAATATCCTGCTCGGCATCAAGTGGCCCAATGATTTGATGCTGAACAGCAAAAAGATCGGCGGGATAATCGCCGAGCCTATGGGCGATAAAATCGTTCTCGGCATCGGTCTCAATTTGACGATTTCTTCCTTTCCGGTTGATCTTGAAACTGAAGCAGCATCTCTATTCCAGGTAACAAAAAAGCGTTTGGACAAGATGCAGTTACTGGATATCATCTGCAAAGAACTGGATGATTACTATAATTTTGTGCGGTCGGACCGCGTGCCTGAAATCCTGGTGAAATGGCGAAACTATACCATCATGTTCGGCCGGATGGTTAAGATCGAGACCGATAGCGATTCATATGCGGGCCGGGTGATTGACATCAACGCTGATGGCGCGCTGGTGATCATGGATGACGAAAATAACATCCGGCGAGTGCTCGACGGGGAATGCCGTTTTACTTAAGCGATATTGACGTTGATCATGGCATAAATATACTAATACCGCAATAAGGAGGTTAAAAAATGATTTTCCCAATTGAGAAGATCTGGGAAAGATTTGACAATAAGTACAAAGCCATTAACATTGCGGCGCTGGAATCCAGAAGAATGAAGGAAGAGCAGACCAAGGGACTGTTGGATCCCAATACCAATTTGATTCTGGAAGTGTTAAAAAAATTGCTGTTGACGAAGACCAGGGATAAAGAGTGAAAATCGTGCTGGGCATCGGCGGTTCCATTGCGGCTTACAAGGCCTTGGAACTGACCCGGGAACTTGTTCGCGGTGGCCATGAGGTCCGCATCGTGCTGACTTCGGCCGGTTCGCATTTTGTCACACCACTTTCCTGCCAGACGCTTTCCCGGCAGGAGGTGTACTGCGAACAATTCATTCTGACCCGCGGTATCGTTCATTTATCGCTCAATGATTGGGGTGATATTTTTGTGATCGCGCCCGCCACGGCCGACATTATCGGCAAGGCCGCCGCGGGGATCGCGGACGACCTTTTGACCACGACTTTGGTTTCCTGGACCAAGCCCGTTCTATTTATCCCGGCCATGGATGAGGGGATGTGGTCCAATCCCCGGGTGCAAAGAAATGTTGAAATGCTGCTAAAAGACAATTGCCACTTTTTAAATCCGGCGGTGGGTGCGCTGGCTTCCGGCAAGATCGGCCGGGGGCGTTTTCCCGCAGTGGAACTGATGGCCAGAAAAATTGAATCCGTCGCGGCCGGCGCCACCAGTTTGAAAGGTTTGCGCGGCGTCATTACCGGCGGCCGAACCGAAGCCGACATCGATTCCGTCCGCGTTATCACCAACCGCGCCAGCGGGAATATGGTTCGTGAACTGGTGATCGCGGCTCATTGCCGCGACGCCGAAGTGCAGGCCATTATTGGCGAGACATCGATTGGTTTTCCTGATGGGTTAACGATTAATCGGGTTCGTACCGCCGGTGAGATGCAGCGGGAAATAAACCGCTATCTGCCGTCTTGCGATTTTGTGATCATGGCCGCCGCGGTCAATGATTACGAACCGGTTAAGATCACCCCCCGTAAAATTCATCAGCCGAACTTGACCCTTCGCCTG
>CBFGIH010000117.1:0-5547 GCA_965648775.1 Caldifarciminota bacterium
CTTTTCATTCCTTATACCATCAAAAATGAACCGCACGGTTTTTTTCTTTTTCGCAATCAATCCACAGCGGATCAGCCCCAGCATCTGACCCGGTTAAAGTTTTTGGCGAACCAGGCCGCCCTGGCGATGGAACGGATTGAACTGTTTCTAGCCCTCCGGCAAGCCCTGGAGGAAAGCCACCATCTGCAGGACATTATCCGGCTGATGCTTAATTCGGTAAACCTCCCTTCATTTTTGCATGAACTTTTAAAGCGCGCCCAACAGTTGCTGGGGTTTAAAAAAATACTCTGTTCACTTTACAATCCGCAAACCAGCAGTTTTGACCGTTTGGCCGGGGTCGGCATCTCCAGCAATAAATTCCGGGCCGCACGTCGCGTGCACCCTCCGTTGAAGGAAATCAAGCATTTGTTTCAAGATAAATTCCGCATTTTAAATTCTTATTACATCCCCGTGGAATTGATTGGCCAGCGATTAAAACAGTATGAGCTTTATCGTACGCCGCAACCCAAACCCCGCGCTGGCAACCGCTGGCTTAAGGGTGATATTTTCCTGCATCCGGTATATGCCCAGAATCGAGAATTCATCGCCTTGCTGTCCCTGGACGAACCGGTTAACGGCCTGATTCCCGACCCACCCAAAGCAAAAATGCTGGAGACCTTTGGTGACTTTCTGGGACTGATGATCGAAAAGAACCGGCTTTTCACTTCCGTGAACCGCCTGTCCCAGACCGATGAAATGACCGGTTTGTACAATTATCGATTTATTCAGGATAAGCTGCGCTTGCTTATTGCCGACCGCGTATCGCCCATTGCCTTTGTTTTTCTTGATTTGAATAACTTCAAAGCCTACAATGACCGATACGGACATCTGTCCGGAGATGAGGTATTGAAAAATTTTTCCCGGCTTTTAATCCGGGCCGTGCATACGGTCGGATTCGCCGCGCGTTACGGCGGTGATGAATTCGTCCTCATCCTGCCCCGTACCAACCGTCGAGCCGCGGAAGCCATCGTGACCAGCGTGAAAATGGCTGCCTCCGCTGATCCGATCGCGGTCCCCGTCTCCTTCTGCCACGGCATATCAATTTATCCTCACGACGGTCAAACCCTCGGCAGCCTGCTGGATTATGCTGACCGTCTGCTTTATCTACAAAAAACGAAGCGATGAAATTATCTTACAAATTTTCCTCCCGAACGCTTTCCCTTTATTTCCTGATTGGCATCGGTCTCATCGGCATTGTCACCTATATTTACTCCAATCTTTTCATCCGGCGCATCAAGCAGGAGATCGAAACCACCTCCCGGATCTTTGCCAAATACGCCCTTACGCCCAGCGTCGATGAGCAAGTTCTTCTTGATATTCTGTTTAAGGAAGTGATCCAGAAAATAGATTTTCCGGTCATTCTAACCGACGAGCACGGCCGGCCCTATACATCTCGAAATGTCAAGTCTAAAGATCTGGCTGCGGCCGTCAAGGAATTCGACCGCCGCCAGGCACCCCTGCCCATCACCATCCGCCAGGGGGAAGAAGTCAAGGTGGTCGGCCACGTTCATTACGGCCTGTCTCCCTTCACCCGCATGCTCAAGATCCTGCCCTTTATTGAAACAACATTTCTGATTGCCTTTCTTTTCCTTGGCTTCTGGGGTTATCTGATATACCGCAAAAGCGAAGAAGAACAAATCTGGAACTCGCTGGCCAAGGAAACCGCCCATCAACTGGCCACCCCTTTATCTTCGCTCGCTGGCTGGCTGGAAGCAATCAAAGGCAAGGTCGGCGCCGATGTTTACCAGGGTATTCAGGAAGACGCGGAAAGGATGAAAGAAGTGCTGGAAAAGTTTTCGCGGATTGGCCTTCCGCCGCGGCTGGTAGCAAGAAATCCCGATGCGGAAATTAAAAAATCCGTCGACTATATCAAGCACCGCGCTCACTCCAACATCGAGTTTGTCGAGGACCTCAATCCCCTGCCGGTAATCCGTTTTGATGACATCTTGCTGGGTTGGGCGGTAGAAAACATCATGAAAAACGGCCTGGATGCGATTGGCGCCCGCCGGGGTCGAATCACGGTCCGGACCCGCGAAGCCGACGGCGCGGTAATCGAGATCACCGATACGGGCGGCGGCATTAAAAAAGCCAAGGATATCTTCAAGCCCGGGTTCACGACCAAGAAATACGGCTGGGGTCTGGGCTTAGTTTTGACGAAACGGATCATCGAAGATTATCACGGCGGTCGCCTGATCATCAAAAAGACCGGACCGGACGGCACCACCTTTCAAATTTTTATTCCAAGGAGCGCTAAATGAAATTACTCTGGATTGATGACGAGATCGATCTTTTGAAACCTTTTATATATTTGCTTACCCAGGAAGGGTATGAAGTGAAAACCGCCACTTCGGGTGAAGATGGAGTCGCCCTGGCGAGCAAAGAAGTCTTTGACCTGATTTTCCTTGATGAAATAATGCCCGGCGTAGACGGACTCGAAGTCCTGCGCAAGATCAAAGGCGAGAACCCCCAGCAACTGGTCGTCATGGTCACCAAAAGCGAAGAAGAAAACTTGATGAAGCAGGCCTATGGCGGTTGGGTGGATGATTACATCACCAAGCCGTTCAGTTTCAACCAGATTCTTTCGGTTTTAAACCGGATTCTCAAGCGACGGGTGCTCATTGAAGAGAAAATGGCGGAGGAATACGCCACCCAGATGAACTCGGCGGTCAAACCAAGCGATCATAATGAATGGATCGAGTACTACCGCAACCTAGTCTCGTGGGACATCAAACTCCTGGAGATCGGCAGCCGGGAACTGAAGCAGATTCATGAAGAGAAAAAACACGAGGCGGACTCGGGTTTTGTCAAATACATTGCCGGCGAATACCGCAATTTTCTTCAAGGACGCGGCCCCGCGTTGTCGCATCAGATATTTTCGCATTATGTCTTTCCCCGGCTCAAACAGGGTTCCCTTTACGTTTTTATTTTCGACTCCATGAGATTGGATCAATACCTTAAAATCCTGCCTTTCTTCCGCGATTACTTCGAGGTTCAGACCCACTACTACTATTCCATTCTCCCAACCGCTACGCCGTATTCCCGCAACAGCATTTTTTCCGGTTTGTTACCGCTTGATATTCTGCAGAAATATCCGCAGTACTGGCAATTCGAAGAAAAAGGTCAGAATCGCTATGAAAAAGAGCTTTTCGCCGAGCAACTTCACCGACAAAACTTAAAGGCCTCCTCTTCCTTCCATAAGCTTTCCACCATTTCGGAAATTGAAAAAAGCATGGCCGGCATTGCTGCCGAAAACAACGACATCTCGGTGGTGGTTGTCAATTTCTTTGATTTGCTCCTGCACTCGATTCCAGGCCGGGGCGACATGAAAGGCATCCTCGACGATGAAAGGGTCTTGTTGAACCTGCTCAGTTACTGGTTTCCCATTTCACCGATCTTTGAACTTTTTAAGCAAATCGCACGCCGGCGAAAAACCATCATCCTGACCTCGGATCACGGTTTCATTCATGTCCGGCGGCCGAGCATCATTTACGGCGGCCGCGAGATCTCGCCCAACCTCCGCTATAAGTACGGTCCAGCGCTGCGCGTGGACGATAAAACCGCCCTCATGCTGAATAATCCTGGTGATCTGATGCTGCCGGCGGAAAATCCGTCTGTTCGTTTCGCCATCGCCAAGGAAGATTATTATTTTATCTACGCCACCAAGCCCAGTGAATATGAAAAGGAATTCAAACACACCTTCCAGCACGGCGGCATTTCCATGGAGGAAATGATCCTGCCCCTGGGCATCTTCCAGCCACGGTAAATGCGACAAACCGCGGGTTTCTTTGCCGGGAACAATAAATTTTAATCCCGGACAAACCAGGGATATCGGCTCATATCACCTTAAACCTTCTGTCCTCTGCTAGGCGTCAAAATTTCATGAAAACAAGGAGGAAAAATGCGCAAGGTAAGAATAATGACCATATCGGCCTTCATCCTGGGAGTCGTTATTGGTTGCGCCAGGAAAGACGAGGATGATATCCAGTCTTTGCTCGAACGCTCCTGGTTTATTGGCGAAGCTTCGGTCCAGACCGCAGATGACAGCACCAGCACACCCCGTTTGTTTTGTCTCCCCGTCCTGGCTCAAGATACCATTGGCTTTGTCCGCTGGGTTCGGCATATCGAACGCCCCGTTGAATGGCACTTCAACATCACCGTTAACGGCGATACAGCGGTAGCGGTCATTACCGGCTATCTCCACGGCACCCCTCCTGGCTATGGCTTGTTCGTGTTGAACGACTCATTTGCACCGGTATATGTTCGGGAAATCACTGATTCGATAACCCGGAAAGTAAAACTATATAAAAACGACGACGGCTGGCATATCCTGGCTTTAACCGTCGCGGATATACGCACCGCGGGCACCATGCATCCGGTGACAATCTCAAGCGTCCGGGCAGAAGTAACCAGTCGTTCATATGTCTTCGAAGTCACCAGCCCGGATCAGTATCTGACCAAAGATCAGCTGCCGCGGTTCTATCCTTCGGATACCGTCATAGTAACGGTCACCGGCAGCATACCGGATGACTCCTGCTGGGCGTTCCTCCATCACGGCGCCGGTCACCGGCCCGGCTTTGGCCTTCCCCGGCACTGGCGGGAGCCGTTCTACCGAGAAAACACCACCACCTTTACGCGCAGCTGGATTATCGCCAGCGATTCGGTGATAACGACACCGACCGTTCGTCATTCCGCGGTAGATCTGCTGGGTTGGCAGACACTCTGGGGCGACTCTACGGCTGTTTATTATTCGCGCGCCTGGGGTTTACCATACATTATTGCGGCCGCGGGTGATACCCTGCCGGGTGATGAAGAATAGTTAGAGCTTTTCAAGAAAAAAAGAGGGATCAACGTCCCTCTTTTTTTCTTGATTATTATCGTCCGTTCAATATAATATCTTCTTATGCAAGGAGGCATTAATGACCCTACCCTATGGTGAAATCAAAAACAACCTACTGATCATGAAATTCTCAACCGCGGACTTTTCGATCGCTTCGGTGCTCAATGCGATCAAGGTTCACCTGGACGTGATTCAATCCCGGGAAGTGGCCTTTCTGGGTGCACAGACGGACTTGGTTGCCGGACCTTCGCCGGTATTTCAACCGGTGCCGGTTATCGCCCAATTCGAGTACCGGGGCAAAGGATCCGGGCAGTCCTGTCTGGAAAACGTTTACGAGCTGGTCTGGCAGGGAATCGTGAATTCCTTTCCCGAGGAGGCATGCTGGGCTCAAGCCAAACAGGCCTATGGCGGATTCATCGCGGCTCAAGCCGAACTGCTCAAGGCGCGAGTGGCAGCCGCCAAGTAATGGTCTTGCACCGGCACTCCCGGGCCTCTGGTAATGACGGCAATCTCGCGCAGGGCGCCCTGATGCTGGCGGCTGCGCCGCAGCCTTGCCCTTACCTTTATGGATTCAACAATTGGCTGCCCGGCATTTGACATTATTGCTATTTTAAGTCCGGCTTGCCCATGATCACGGCTTTCTTGCTTTGTCTTTTTTCCCTGACCGCCGA
>CBFGIH010000118.1:0-5491 GCA_965648775.1 Caldifarciminota bacterium
CATTGTTACCCGCGAAGGATCAGAACGGACCAGCGGCAATTTACGTTATACGACGGACGAAATTTTTTCCACCCCGGCCTTAAACTTTGGCTACAACCTTTACGAATTCAACCTCGGCGGCGGCCTCATGACCAAAACTCGGCTGCGCTACTTCCTGTCCACCGAGGCCTTCCTGACCGACGACTACGAAGAGGCCAAATGGAAAGTGTTCTCGCCTCGCTTTGATTACAAAGTCCAGGGCAAACTGTCCTACCGCCTGCCCAACAACAAGGCTAAATTGGTGCTTTCCCAGTTTCTGTCCCGCGAACAGTTCATGCGTTTTGCCGACAACGGCGGCCTGTCCATGATGTTCTGGCTTCAGCATCACGCCGGGGAAACCCGCAAAAATCATCTCACGACCCTGACCGGCAATTATATGATTTCGAAAAACAACATCGTGGAGATGAAACTCGGTTACACCCGCTACAGCCGTTTTGTCGCCACCCGCGACTCCGCCCTGGAAGCCGAGCGCGGCTGGAAATGGTGGCAGGATTACATCTACAAGGCCGACCACTTCCCAGAGCTCCTCATGCAGGACCTGCCAGACTCCGTGAAAAAGCAATATCTTGTTGATTCCCTGTGCGACCTGAACATGCCCTACCATTACACGGAATTCAGCAGCAGCGACGCTGCTTCCATGCGCCACAAGCCTTTTGGCGCGACCGGTTTTTTCTACACGGTCGGCGATTACCGACTGTGGCGGTATTTTTTCAACCGGGACATCCAGGCTAACCTGACGATGACTAACGCCCTGGGCAAGGTGCACGAATTGAAATCCGGCGTCAGTCTATTTCTTCAGAATGTGGGCTGGTTTGACAACAACCTACCCTGGACCAACGTGCCGTTCTGGGACATGTATAACAAGAATCCATTTAAGGCGGCGTTTTTTATTCAGGACCGGATGGATTTTGAAGGCATCATCGCCCGGATCGGCCTGCGCTTCGATTATTTTGATTCCAAGGCCAGTGGCCTGGTGAACCCGACCGACCCCAAAGACAGCACCTTGATCCAGGCTACGGCGAAATGGCGTTTTTCACCCCGGCTGGGTTTTTCTCTGCCGATCACGGAAACATCCAAACTTCGTTTCAACTACGGTTATTTTTTCCAGACACCCACTGCGCACGATCTATACCGCTCCACCACACCGGAAGTGGTCTGGCTGCTCTTGAAACGGGCCAACACCGTGCTGGGTAACCCGAACTTAACCGTCTCCAAAACCATCGCCTATGAACTGGGCTATGAAAACCAACTCTCGGATATTTTCGCCTTCGGGTTCACGGCGTACTACAAAGATATTTACGACCTGATCCAGACCAAGCAGTTCTTTGCGCTGCCCTATTCTTATTATAAAGTGGAAAATCTCGACTATGGCAATGTCAAGGGGATCGAGTTCACCTTCAAGAAAAGAATGCATAATTTTTGGTCCTTTGACCTTTCCTATACCCTCCAGTTTGCCAAGGGCACGGCGTCGTCCTCCTGGCAGGCGTATTACACTATCTACTATGCGGAAAACATTGACCCGATCACGGGCCAGTACCGTCTGCCCCAGGGCGATTTCTGGCTCGATTTTGACGAGCGCCATATTATCAACGCCACGATGGGCTTTGAAATACCCCGGGATTTCACCCTGAAACCAATTTCCGGGTTAACCAGCGATTTCATTTTCTCCTACCACTCGGGCTTTCCTTACACCGCCACGGATATGCGGGGTAATCCCCTGGGCGACCAGAACTCATCGCGCATGCCCGGTTGGATCAACATTGACGCCAACATCACCAAACGCTTCTCCGTGGCGGGATTGAACTTCGCCGTCTTCACCAATCTGCTGAACCTACTCAACAGCGAGCAGATCACGTCGGTTTACGCTACCACGGGCAAGCCGGACGACGATGGCAAGGACCCGACCATTCTGGTTTCGCAGTTCGGCACTATTTCCATCTCCAGTTTGTATTACACGCCGCAAGCCGATTACGATCATGACGGTGTGAACCGTCCCGATGAGCTGCACAGCGAGTACCTGGCCGCGCGGCGGTTCACGAACAACAACCCGTTTAATTGGCGGCCGGGCTTCCGGATGCGAATTGGTTTCGGGATAAACTTCTAAGGACGGTAGTAGAAAGAAACTATCTTCGTTAAGGCGCTGCCGAACACGCCCAGCCCGCCGGTGACGCCGTACCGGGGGTAAGTGTTCGTCTCCCAGTGCATCTTATATTCGGCGTAATTGCTGTCATACGCGGCAATTTCAAAATGACAAAAACCTTCCGCGGGGGGATAATCACCGATTAACCAGCCAATGGGAATTTTATACATACTGTCGGGTAGGTAATCAGGAAAATAAAAATTGTATGATCCGTAAACATAATTCCAGTTAATCGCGTACATCAAGGCGTTATGACTTTTTGTAAAAATAAGCGTATCTTCTGGACCGAAGGTGTCGCCGGGCGCAGGCGATAAAATCTGGAAGCCACCAGGTACAGTCGTCTCACCCCAGAGCGTATCAAGACCTTCGACGGCGACCATGAGCCGCAGGGTTTGACAAGTATCAAATCCCAGATTATACGGATGTTGAAATTGATTTCCGCCAATGTATAACAAGGTTTCGCTGCGCTCACGGTCACGAACTACCACCAGGGCGTTTTCGAGATCGTACACGGCTTCTTCATCAATCGCATAGGTGCGGTCAATAACAAAGTCCTTTCGGAAGACGAGCCCCCGGGGATTGATTACGCAGAAAACGTTCAATGCCGGTTTGAAATTTACGTCTTGGTCCTTTGGGCAGGCGGAAAAAAATATTGAACTCAGCAGCAGGAAATAAAATCCCGGATTTTTTAATTTTAAACTGGCGGGTCTTTTCATTAGAACTTGAAATTGATACCCAGCGAAGGAATGGGAATCGGTAACAGGCCGGTGGGTTTTTTTCGAGGTGGATTGAGTTCTTGGCCGTGGTCATCGTAATATTCCCATTCGTAAAAGAGCACGTTCTCATGCGCGTATACGTTCATGACGTCAACATACCATGAGCCTTTAAGACCAAACAACTTCATACTCTTTTCCAGGTGCGCATCGAGACGGTGCGAGACGGGCAGACGATAGACATCCCGTGGTCCTTTAAGGTAACGCCATTCATAGTTAAAAGGATCGTGCCATGGTTCATCACCATAATACTTATATCGTCCGATCTCACCCGCGTAGGGCAGGCCAGTACCAAACAGCCAGCGTAAACTCATGGTTCCACCCCGCAGGATCGGCACGGCCGCGGGAATGTTTAAACCCGCCACGAGATTGAGGTTGTGACGGCGGTCAAAGCCAGGAAAGTAAGCCTGGCCGTCCACCCGGCGGCGCGTGAACCCCAGGGAGTAACTCGCCCACCCGAAAAAGTTTTCCCAATTTTTCTTGAAATAGAGATCAAGCCCGGCCGCGTAGCCGTCGCCCGCGTCCAGACTTTCGGTTGGTTCGCTGAAAAACAGATCGCTGGTAGAAGGAATAAGCAGGTTATAATACCGCTTGCAATAAACCTCGGCCGTTAACTTTGTGTCATGACCAAGCCAGCGTTCCAGTCCGGTTATGGCCTGCAGCGCATAGGGCGGCGCGTGTGTCTTGTCCAGGGGTCGCCAGAAATCAAAAATGGAAAAATATGATTCCTGGCTGTTGACCGTGACTAAAAACTGGCTGTACTTGCCCGCGGAAAAATTGAAGGCGGTATTAGGGCTTATGAGATATTTCAAACCAAACCGGGGATCGATCCGAACCCGGTTGCCCGATGAATAATACATAAACCGCGCGCCCGGGGTCAGAGACAACAGCGGCGGCGCGGCCTGCCAGTTATCCTGGAGGTATATGTCGACCAGGTCCGAATTGAGCTCGGGTTGGGTGTACGTGCCGGACTCGAGTTCCCAGTTCTGACTGACCCTGAGGTCCTCGATTTGCAAGCCGGCGTCCAGGGTGTGCCGCGGATCCAGCTGGTAATTGAAATCCGCCTTGCCCAGGAAACTCCGGATCTCCTCAAAGTAATGAAGATTATTGGTGCTGTCCGAGTGATCCGTGTAGTAAAAGTGCGCCCGGAAATTGGACCAGACCACCTTGGTCTCACCGTAGAGCCGGGGGGTGAAAACGCGGCGCCAGCGCAGGGATGCGCCCCGGTTGCCCCAGATCATTTCGAAGTCATCGTCGTCGCCCATGATCTCGTCGAACGAAAGATTATCCGCTCCGCCGAAAACTGTTAGGGTGAAACGGTTTTCCAGATTGGAATTTAGATTTACCTTCATGACGCCGTCGTAAAAATAATAGGGTAAGTTCACATCTTTATTGAATAAATGCGCATAGGTCCAGACCAGCGCGTCGAAATAAGTGCGGCGGCCGCTGAAAAGCACTGACCCGCCAGGAATCGGCCCCTCAACCAGAATCCGGGACGTGACCAGACCCGCACTAACCTCGCCGGTCCAGCGTTTGGTGTTGCCCTCGCGGGTGGTTATATCCAGGACCGATGAGAGCCGGTCGCCGTAACGGGCGGGAAAACCGCCGGCGTATAATTCGACCTCGTTCACCGCGTCTGGATTAAAGGTCGAGAACAGTCCAAATAAGTGGCTGGACGGGTTGTAGACGATGATGCCGTCTAAAAGAACCAGGTTCTCGTCCGGGCTGCCGCCCCGCACGTATAATTTATTGGAAAGATCGTGCATGGGCATCACGCCCGGCATCAACTGCACGGATTTGATTAAATCCGCGTCAAGAAAGGTTGGTATCCGGTTCAATTCCCGGCGGGTTATGTTCGTGTGGCTGATTTCAACGGTTTTTTCAAACCGCGTGCGCTCGGCGGTCGCGGTCACGCCCGGGATTTCAATTGCCGATGATTTTAACTCGGCATTTACCATCAGGGATTGGTCCGGATTTACGATAATGCTCTTTTTTACCGATTCGAATCCAATGTAAGAGAAAATAAGCTGGTAGGCGCCCTGGGGAACTGACGGCAGGTAGTAGTATCCCTTATCGTTGGTGACCGTGCCGATGTCCGTGTTCTCAAGATAGACATTGGCAAAAACCAGTTTTTCGCCGTTTGCCGCGTCTGTAACAAAACCCCGGATACTGCCCATTTCCGTAGCCGACATCAGACCGGTGAGTAGAATCACCATATGAATAAAAACCGAAATCGCCCGGGGGCGGATTTTTTTCACGGGAACGGGTCCGCTGGTTTTACGGTTTCCGCAGGACCTTGCACAGGTAAACTTTTTTTCGCTTTCGAAACGCATTGTAAACCCTGGTGCCCTTGGCGCCGGTGAACTCCCGCATCAACCTCCAGAGGTATTTCGGTGTGTTCGCCTGGATCGAAGACAACTTTGCGTCGTGGATGAGATCCAGGGCTCGGACGACATTATCGGTAATGTCCTCATGATCAATCTCCCGCAGCCCAGATTCCTGGAAAATCCGGTCGACGGCCGCGGCATCATGGCGCCAG
>CBFGIH010000119.1:0-5412 GCA_965648775.1 Caldifarciminota bacterium
CGTTTGCGGCCACCCTCGGCCTTTCTTTTTCCTTTACTTTCTGGCAGAACGCGATTGAAACCGAAGTTTACAGCGCCGCCACTTGCTTTTTTCTCCTGCTTAATTACCTGACTTTTCTCTGGTACGAAAGCGTCCGTCAGGGCCAACCCCGAAACCGTCTCCTGCTTGTTGTGCTGTACCTGATCTTTCTCTTCACCGGCGTCCAGCTCATGCCCTTTTTGTATTTTGTTCCCCTTTTAATCTTCATCTTTGCCGTGGAACGTCGTTACCTGAAAGACCGGCTGTTTTTACTGCTCGGCATTTTCATGATCCTGTTGTTCGCGGTTACGTTCATCGTACCCATGCATACCATTTCCCTGATCATCCTGTTTTTACCCGTGGCTGCCGGCGCACTGCTGTGGCTGAATAATCCGCAGCGCTATGCTAACTGGCGAATGTTTTTCAGCGGCGTGGTTCTGGTTTTAATCGCCCTCACGACCGAACTCTATCTGCCCCTCCGATCCCGTTCGCTCATGAACCAGTACCGAAATGCGCAAATCCGCGAGCAGTACTTAGCCGGCAAGAATATCGCTCCCCGGATTAACGAGTGCGAACCGGGAGAAAACTGGACCGCTTTTCAGGGCGCATTGCACCGATCCCAGTACGGACCACAGCGAATCTTGCCCCGCCAGACCCAGGAAGCCACTGGTTACGGTGTGATCGCCGGCTATTTCTGGCAGATGGCCATGTATGTGCGGTATCTCTCCTGGCAGCCCATCCCGGAAAACACCAACCCGGCGGTCCGGACTCTGGTCTTGCTTGCTTTTTACGCAGCCTGGCTGACCGGGATCTGGCAGCTCTCGCGCATGGACAAAAAGATTTTTCTCTTTTTGATGGTCATTCTTTTCATGCTTTCCTTCGCCATTGTCGGTTACCTGAATATGAAATTCTCGCCCAGCGACACAAATCCCAAACATCAGCCCCAGGAAGTCCGGGAGCGCGATTATTTTTTCCACACCGGCTTCGCCTACATCGGGATTTTTTCCGCTTTCGGTTTCTACGCCCTGTATGAAGCAATAAAAAAAGCCGCGCCGAAACTGCGCGGCCTGCCGAACGCAGCGCTGGGTCTGGTCGTCATCTTCAGCCTGATACCGCTGGCCGGCAATATTCGGGTCAACAACCGCTACGGCAACTTCATCCCCCGTGATTACGGCTATAATATGCTTATTTCCTGCGATGATAATTCAATTGTCTTCACCAACGGCGATAACGATACCTTCCCGCTCTGGTTCGTGCAGGAAGTGCTCGGCTTCCAGCGGGATGTGATCGTCGCCAACCTGTCGCTGATTAACACCGACTGGTACATTCGCCAGTTGAAACTCTGGGGCGCGCCGATCAGTTTCAGCGATTATGTCATAAAGCGGCTGCAGCCGGTCATGGCCGGTAACCGATTCATTATGGTCAAGGATATCATGATTCGGGAACTCATCGCCGCCAACGCGGGTATCAAACTCAAGGACGAGGATTACTTCTCCACCCAGGAAGATTTCGCCGCCAAGTACCTAAAAGGTTACCGCGGTCAACGAACCATCTATTTTGCCTCCACGGTTTCCGAGGAGAATTACCGGGGATTTTCTCCCTATCTCCGCCTCGAGGGATTGGTCTACCGCTTGGTCGGCGACAGCGTCGCGCCCCCGCACAACATCAACGTGGAGCGGACCCAGGATTTCTTTTACCGCGTCTACCGCTACACCGGCATTTTTGATCCCGATCAGTATCCGGTCATCGCGCGCATCCTGCAAAATTTTGAAAAACGGCAGGAAGCCGGCGAATTTCCAACCCGCGCCGTGGTCAAAGATGACAACACCCAACGTCTTTACACCAACTATGCCGCCGGACTTTTCGCCCTCGGCCTGGTCCTGCGGGACCGTGACGACCTTCCCGGCACCGAAGATGCCTGGCGTTTTGCCCTGGCCTTCAAGCCTCAGCCCGATTATCCTTTTCTTTACAACCTGGGTATTCTGTATCTTCAGCAGGGCCGGCCCGACTCCGGCCTCGCCTACCTGAGCCAGATCAAGGTCAATGATCCAAAAATCATCGCTCAGATCGGAAATACCTTTGGCCTGGTCGGCGAATACGATCGGGCGGTCGAATACCTGCGCAAAGCAATCGCGCTTAATCCCCGTTATGCTCCTGCCTATTCAGCGCTGGTCGCCGTGTACCTGCAACAAAACAAGCGCGTCGAGGCCAAAAATACGCTCCGGGAATGGCTGACCTTGAATCCCTACGACAGCGTCGCGATGAACATGCTCAAGGAGATGGAACAACCATGAAAATCGTTCACCTCTATTCCGGCGGCCTGGACTCCACCATTGTCATGGTCATTATCAAGGAATGGAAGGCCACGGTTTATCCGCTGTTTGTGGCGCACAGATTTTTATCCATCAAGCATCTGCCCGATGTGCCCGGCTTGAAAACCATCGATGTCACCAGGGAGTTCATCGAGATTGTAAAAAGCCCGGCGCACGGCTATGGCAAGAATTTCAACCCCTGCATCGACTGCCGGATCCTGATGCTAAAAAAAGCGAAAGAGTATCTGCAGGAATTGAAAGCGGATTTTATCACCACGGGCGAAGTCCTGGACCAGCGGCCCATGTCTCAGCGCCTGGACACCATGATGCGGATTGAACGCGAGGCCGACCTGGTCGGTCTGGTAGTCCGGCCCTTAAGCGGCGGCTTGTTGCCGACCACGATCCCCGAACAAAAAGGCCTCATTGACCGGGATCAGCTGTTAAAACTAAAAGGGCGTTCCCGAAAATTTGAATTGATGATGGCGGAAAAGCACGCGCTTAAAGATTATTTCTCGCCCAGCGGTGGCTGCCTCCTGACCGATCCGGGATTTTCCCGCCGTCTCGCCGATTTGATGAGAAACCAGGAAGATCTTGATATCACGCAGCTGGAACTATTAAAAATCGGAAGGCATTTCCGCCTTGCCCCGGACACCAAGCTGGTTGTCGGCCGCAATGAAGAAGAAAACAAAAAAATGGAAGAACTGACCGGCGATCGCTACCTGATCTTTGTCGCGGACACCGGCAGTCCCAACGCTTTGCTGGAGGGCAGCAAAAAATATCTGCCCCTGGCGGCCGCCATCACCGCCCGCTACTGTGATCGGAATCAGGAACCGGAAATCGAGGTCAGTTATCGCCACCGCCGGAAGACCAACATCATCCGCGTTAAACCGGCAACCCATGAAGAAATAGCCCGGTGGCGGATCTAAACATGGACCGAATCTGGGCACCCTGGCGCGTGGAGTACATCCGGCATCCAGGACCGGGCTGCTTCCTCTGCGTTGCGGCCCGCAGTACCGATCCGGAATCATCCCTGGTGGTAGAAAAAGGCGCCGGGGCGTTTGTGATCATGAACCGCTTTCCTTACAACAATGGCCACGTGATGATCGCCCCTTACCGGCACATCTGCGGCCTGGAGCACTTAAACGACGACGAGGTCAGCGAAATCCACCGTCTGCAGGTTCGAATTATCGCCGCCCTTAACCGTGCTTTCAAACCGCAGGGATTTAACATCGGTATCAATCAGGGCTCGATTGCCGGTGCCGGCGTCGCCGATCATATTCACATTCATGTTGTGCCGCGCTGGTCCGGCGATACTAATTTCATGCCGGTTCTATCTGATACTAAAGTCGTCTCCGAGGCACTGCTTAGTACCTATCGGCAAATCCGTTCTGAACTCCTGCGTCTGGATCATCCCTAACCGTGTGCGGCATCATCGGTTGCATCGGTCAAACACCGGTCGTTGAAAAAATCTACACCGGCCTGCTCGCGCTTCAGCACCGCGGCCAGGATGCCGCTGGTATCGCAACTTTCAGCGATTGCTTTCACCTCAAAAAAGGCAATGGCCTGGTCGCAGATGTCTTTCGAGAAAAAAACATCCGGCGGCTCAGCGGCTTAGCGGGCATCGGTCATGTGCGCTATCCCACAATCGGCGCCGGCACGGTCGACGATGCCCAGCCCTTTTTCATCACCGTACCCTACGGCATTGCGCTGGCTCATAATGGCAATCTGGTCAATTATCACGATTTGAGACAACAGCTCTCGCAAGAAGGACTGTGGTATCTTAATTCCCACTGCGACGCCGAGGTCATCCTCACGCTTCTCGCCAGGGAATTGAAGCGCATGAAGACCGCTCCATTTAAGGTGGATCATCTTTTCCGCGCGCTGCGGCCGGTTTACCGGGCTCTGCACGGCAGCTATTCGGTGGTGGCCTTGATTGGCAACAAAGGAATGCTTGCTTTCCGGGATCCGCGGGGTATCAAACCTCTGGTATTTGGCCGACGCCGCAAGGAATGCTGCGTTGCGTCCGAAAGTGTCGCGCTTGACCTCCTGAATTATCCCCAACGACAGGATGTGCCCGCCGGTGCGGCGATTTTCATTGATGGACAGGGTCGGGCCTGGCAAAAACAGATTGTCCCGGCCCGGACGCCAGCCGCCTGTATTTTCGAATACATTTATTTTGCCCGACCAGATTCGGTCATTGACGGTATCGGAGTTTACGAGGCGCGCCTTCGGCTGGGCCAGGAGCTGGCCGTGGAATGCCGGCGGCTGGGCCTGCGTCCGGATGTGGTTATTCCCGTGCCGGATACGGCCCGCGGCGCCGCCCAGATGGTTGCCGAAGGAATCGGCGTCCGGCACCGCGAAGGCTTGATCAAGAACCGATACATTCACCGGACATTTATCATGCCTTCACCGGCTGAACGCAGCTTGGCCGTGCGGTTGAAATTAAATCCGATCCGGGATGAAATCGCGGGCAAGCGGGTTCTGCTCGTTGATGACTCGATTGTCCGGGGCACGACTTCCCGGGAAATCATCAAAATGGTTCGCACCGCTGGTGCCCGGAAAGTGTTCTATGCTCTTTACGCTCCCCCCCTTAAGTATCCTTGCGTTTACGGTATTGATATGCAGACGCGCGGAGAATTCATAGCCCGGCATCGATCCCTGGAATCAATCTGCCGGCAGATCGGCGCGGATCAATTGATCTATCAGAGCATCGCGGGGATGATCCGCGGCGTCGGTGCCGGTCAAAGCGGTTTTTGCACGGCCTGTTTCACAGGTGAATACCCTACCTCGGTCCCGCCGCGGTTGATGAAGGGGATCGAAAAAGAAAGAAAAAAGAAAAAGGACTCCTGATAGTTTTTCTGGCCGATCTGGTCTATCTGGGGTTGGTTAAACAAACAAATAGCCTGAAAGAATGGAAAAACTCCGTTATGGTCAGAAAATCTTCTGCACCACCAGCGCCGTGATCACGCCGAGCGCGAAAATTCCACCGACCACCCCCCCAAATAAGCACTTGGCTCTTCCCGGTGCGCGTTTGACCCGCTGATAATCAAGCGTCACTTCGGTGATGCTATCCGGCGCGATC
>CBFGIH010000120.1:0-5401 GCA_965648775.1 Caldifarciminota bacterium
ATCATATCAGGTGCTCGCGGTATTTATCACAACCTTACTTATGGTTGGTGTCTTAACCCTGCCTGTTGAAATAAAATATTTCGGGTTGAAAGTAAGTGTAATCAGAAATGTTTTAAGTTTTATCGGTGCGTTAATCATTGGTCTGGTTATCGGGATATTCTTATGAAAAAATTTATCTTAAAGATTGCCGAGACCGAATACATTCTGGTAATCCTTTTTGGCATATTTATTCTCTTCTCCCGGCTTTTTAATTTTGCCCCGGCAAAGATTATCCAGAGTAATTTCTGGATGTTCTTTGTGGAGATGGTGACTTTTTTGCCATTTATGTTCATTCTCGTCGGACTTTTTGATGTCTGGTTTCCTAAAGAGAAAGTGGAAAAACATATCGGAGAAGGTTCTGGTATTAAAGGCATAATCTGGTGTATCTTATTGGCGATGCTTCAGGCTGGACCATTATACGGTGCATTTCCTGTTGCCTATCTATTATGGAAGAAAGGCTGTAGTATAAAAAATATTTTCATCTATCTTGGAGCATTTTCTACATTAAAAATACCGATGCTGACTTTTGAAATCGGTTTTTTGGGATTGAAGTTTTCCTTATTACGTACCGCAGTGACCCTTCCGGTATTTATCTTGATTGGTGAAATTATGGAGTTATATCTAAAGGATAAAAACTTTGAAGTAAAACAACCTGAGTTAGTTAAGAAAGAAGTATTGAAAAATGAATAAAACCAACATTAAGAAAATCATGCACTATGATTCTGCAGCACCGTATAAAAAAATATTTTATGATAAGGGGAACTTAAAGGCATAGGTTGTCTGTCTTAAAGCAGGACAGATGATACCACCATGTAAGATGGGCAATGATGTCCTGTTTTATATTGTTGAAGGTGAAGGCGAAATTACAGTTGACGATAAAAGAGAAATATTATTCCCGTGGGTAAGTATAATTGTTCCTAAAGAAGCAAAATCATTAGGTGCCATGGGGTCAAATTTCTACATTCTACATGCATCACCAACTTCCTTTTCAAGCGACTGATATTGCCCCCGCACGATAGGATCTTTTTCCATCCGCTCCCGCAATCGGCGTCGCAACAGGTGAACGGCGCCGTAATCAATACCCCTTAATGATATCGGCGTGCAATACCACCCAGTATAATCCTAATGACCTCCCCAGTAATGCCAAAAACTGCCAGCGGTCCTGATCGCTTTCATAGATCGACCGCTGTTCGACACCACGACAAGTTAAATGATAAAAGGCTCCGGGAAATATTGATGTAGAATGTAGAGATTTGACCCCATATGTTCCTTGACCAGCGACCCAGTAATGAATATAATATTATCGTTGGCACAAAAATGGCACAGGACAATCTGGCGAATTCGCGTTGACGGGCGAAAAGTACCGATATTTCAAGCCGCCGGGATGATGGAATTGGTAGACATAGCGGACTTTTGAGGATCCCATCTTTGATCCGAGGGATCCGAAATCCCGCGCTCTTTTCGCGGGAAAAATCCTATCGCCGTAAGGCGATATGCAACTTAAGAAAGGTGTATTACAATTAAAATTGCCGGGATGATGGAATTGGTAGACATAGCGGACTTAAAATCCGCTTCTCAGCAATGAGAGTGCCGGTTCGAGTCCGGCTCCCGGCATATTCTCTCACCAATCAAAAGTTTCTATGGTCTTGGTGGTTATATTATATGGAAGCATCTGCCGGGCGTCGGTTCCATCAGGATTCATCAGGATCAGACGGTGCTCAATACCGACCATTTCGTTTTCCTCGATCATGAAATCCCATTGATTGTAAAGCACTTTCCGGCCGTCTGATGAAAAAAGCGGCAAGCTCGCCGCGTAAACGGCATCGGTCAGCACCTGCACCTTGCCGCTCAAATCGGTCCGGCAGACATTCCAGGGAATTAATTCACGCCAGTGCCCGCGCATGAAATTGATATCAGTCATTTCTATCCAGCAGCGCGCGCCTGTGTATCGGCAAAAAACAATGGTCTGGCCATCCGGGCTCCAGGCCGGGTCATGATCCGACTGCCAGTCAGAAGAAACCGTAAGGCGCTGCAAATTATTGCCATTGGTGTCTATGATGCAAATTTCATCACGGCCGGGAATGCCCGTAAAGCAAGTGGATTTGAACGCGATGCGGTCGCCGGCCGGCGACCAATCCGGATCATCATCCAGGGCCGGACCAGAGGTCAACCGCCGGAAGCCCGAACCATTGGCATCGATCAGGCAAATATCGGCATCGGGCGCCGGCTGGCCTGACATATCCTGATAAGAAACAAAAACAATCCGGCGGCCGTCGGGCGACCAATCCGGATGGGTGTCACCAACCGAGTCGCTGGTCAACCGCGTTTCGATCAGAGAAGACAAATCCAGGATATAGAGTTCCCAGGAGGTGGTGTCGGTCTCGCTGCCGGCCGAATAAACAACCTTTTGTCCGTCCGGCGACAGGCTGGGATTTTTTTCCACGCGGTCATTGAACGTGAGCCGTATCGTCGTGCCGTCTTTATCAATCCGGTACAGTTCCGTGTCAAACTGGTTTACCCGGGAACTGAAAATAATTTTCTGGTTTGGTTGATCTTTCCAGAGCTCGTAAGGATCCGGCTTTGCGCAGGTAAGAATCAACAGGATAAAGATGCACAGACAGCAAGGCTTCATACGCCGGATAATATAATCAACAATCCTGATCGGTCAAGACATAATTGATAAAGGCAAAAATTAATCATTTCAATTTAACAGCCCGAACCGTTGCGACCTTTCCTCCGTGCTCAAGGTGCACGATGTACACACCGGCGGCGGCCGGCCATCCTTTTTCGTCGGTCCCATCCCAGAGCACTTCAGGAAAAGAATGAAAAGTCAAATAAGATAAATCCTTAACCAAACATCCGGCTGAGTCGTAAATCTTCAATGATGCATGTCCCTGCTGCCATTGTTCCCCGTTGACCGTTAACCGTATCCTCAAACGAGCATGAAACGGATTAGGACACACGGTCAGCTCCGGCAAGACGGTGCTGGTTTTATCGTGTTCTCGTAAGAACAGCGTATCCCTGGAGAACCGGAGCAGCCAGATGTCGGTCTGCCCCTGCCCGAAAGAAGTCGTGTTCGCGAGAGCAAGGTAAGACGCGTCGTCCAGGACCGCTAAATCCTGGCAGCAATCGGCGCCCGGGCCGCCGAAGATCCAGTACTGGTAATGGGAACCCGCGGTATCGACGCGGATCAAAAAGAGTTCGTAACTGAAATTGCCGCCGATCAGATAACCGCGACCTGGAATTTCCGCCACCGCGTAAGCATAATCGTCGCCCAGACTGCCGTTGAAATAATTCCACTGGACATTGCCGCTGTGGTCCGTTTTAAACACGAAAAAATCGTAACCCAGCAGACTGAAATAAGAGCTACCGGCCGCCAGAAAACCCTGGTCCGTGGTGGGCACCAGGTCATAGATCTCTTCCCGGTTGTCACCGCCATGCGTCCTGGTCCAAATCGTGTCACCCTTGGGATCGGTCTTGATCAGATAGGCGTCTTCACTCCCGGCGCCGTAAGACCAGGTAGAACCGGCAATGATTAGAAAACTATCGGTCAGTACCTGGACTTTCGCGCCGACCTCGGTTGAAGTGCCGCCGAACGTACGAGTCCAGAGCGTGTCGCCGAGTGAATCTATTTTCAACAAATAGATATCGCCGACGCCCGCGCCAAAAGAATAAGTGGTACCGCCGATGATATAACCGCCATCCAGAGACGGCTGGATAGATGTCGCCTCGTCGTCCAGCGTGCCGCCATAGGTTCTGGTCCAGAGCGTGTCGCCACCGGCATCGCCGCGAACAAGATAGATGTCGCGGCCGCCGGCACCGTAAGAATTGGTGTACCCCGCCACGAGAAAACCGCCGTCAGGCGTAAGCGCGACAGCCCGGCCCTCGTCGTGATCTGGACCGCCGAAAGTACGGGTCCAGAGCGTGTCGCCGTTCGCGTCGGTTCTCACCAGATAAACATCCCAGCCGCCGCTGCCAAAGGAGGTGGTCGCACCGCCAATGATGAAACCGTGGTCCGGACAAACCCGAACCGCGTAGCCAAAATCGTGGTCTGGACCGCCGTAGGTGCGGGTCCAGACGGTATCAGGATTCAAAGCAATAAGCCATGACGCGAGCGCGATGAAGATAGCGAAGTATTTCAAACGCGGTTATTCAATTAAATATTCCAGTGGCATAACCGCGAGGGCGTGCCCGTTAAATCGGCATAAAAGATGGAAGCGCTCGAGCAAACGTTCCCAGTCCTCTTCAGCACCGATGATTTTGGGCTTAAAAAGATCGGACGGCAGGAAGGCGGATCTGGGCAGTTCAATAATTTTGACCTCGGCGGTCGGCGGAATGCCGGCGCGGTCGCGGGCGATCGCGAGCGCATCGTCCAGGCCACCGATTTCATCAACCAGCCCGGCGGCCCGGCCGTCAATCCCGGACCAAACCCGGCCCTGACCCACGGCATCGACCGAATCAACACTCAGACCACGGCCCGCGGCGACTTTGCTGACAAACTGGCGGTAAAAATCTTTGATCATTGATTCCATTTTCTGTCGCTCATCCGGCGTGAGATTGCGGTCAGGCAGCATGCCGATGAACGGATAAGAAAACCCGTAGCCGAGATCGGCGTGTTCACCGGCCTGAACTTTGTCCGTGGTCACGCCGGTTTTTTCATTAAATCCCTGGTCATAGAGCCAGAAGCCGATCACGCCGATTGAACCGGTGAGTGTGTGCGGAGCCGCAAGAATGGTATCGCCGTACATAGAAATCCAGTAACCTCCGGAACCGGCCACCGAACCCTGAGTCACGATCACCGGTTTCTTGGCCGAGCATTTGCGCAGCGCTTCGGCCACGACATCCGAGGCCAGCGCATCGCCGCCGGGCGAATCCACCCGAAAAACCACCGCGCGCACTTTCCGGTCTTTAGTCACGGATTCAATGTCCCGTGACAATTGCCGGGCCTTAATCCCCTGGTCCATGGCGCATTCGCCCAGGGCGTAAACCACCGCGATCACCGGCAGGTCTCCCCACTCGTAATCCCAGGGTGCGCTTTTTCCGGCCATGACCGATGGTCCGACCATCGCCCGCTTCCGGCCCTCAAGCCCGGCAATGGCCTTTTCCACCGCTTCGGCGCGGCCGATCGTATCCACCAGGCCGGCAGCCACGGCTGCCTCAGGCAGAAAAACGGTCTGCTGGTTGATCAGGGAATCATAATACGGCACATGGAAACCGCGCGCCTGGCAAACATCATGGCGAATAAGTTCATACCAGTCGTCAACAATAGCCTGCCACTGTTCGCGATCGGCTTCGGACATTTTATCCCGCGAAATTGTCTCGGCCGCGGATTTGTACTTGAAAAAACGCCATTCGTCCACGC
>CBFGIH010000121.1:0-5381 GCA_965648775.1 Caldifarciminota bacterium
TGGAACGGGCGATACCCGTTTCTTCATTGATTTCAATGATCACCGTATTGGCAACAATATTGTCCTTGGCTGGAACAAAACGATGCGGAACCTGTAAAAGAAAATGACTGATCACATCCTCTTTTTCGTCACCGATGATTGAATCACGGCTGCCCACCATGCCCACGTCCGTGATGTAAGCTGTGCGGTTGGCCAGGATCTGCTCGTCCGCAGTCGGTACGTGAGTGTGGGTACCAATGACGGCCGAGCAATAATCAGAAAGATACCAGGCCAGGGCGCGTTTTTCACTGGTTGCCTCAGCGTGAAAATCAACAATGATATTGGAGGTTTCCCGAATCATCGTCTCGACCAGACGGCGGCCAATCCGAAAGGGATTTTCCAAGGGCCGCATGAAGACCCGACCCTCTAAATTAATCACGCCAATTTTAATCCCCTGCTTTTCGTAAACAGCTGATCCCCGGCCTGCCACGCCTTCCGGATAATTGGCTGGCCGCAGTAAGCGTGGTTCGTTTTCCAGCAGGGTATAGATTTCTTTGTGTTTCCAGGTATGATTGCCCGAAGTCAAACAATCAACGCCGGCATTAAAAAGCTCGTCTGCGGCACTGCGGGTAATACCCTTGCCGCCGGCGATATTTTCTCCCTGGCAAATAGTGAAAAAAATTGATTCCTTTTTGATCAGGACGGGAAGTTCGGCGCAGATCTTCTTGCGGCCGGCGTGGCCGAAGACGTCGCCGATGAACAACACCTTCATCGCACGGTCAGGGCTTCAACGTATCGATCCATTTCCTCCCGGGTCCGGCGTTCGGTTACCGCTACCAGCAGGCGGTTTTTATCCGCTGGATCAAATCGGGACAACGGGATCCCTCCAAAAATTTTCTTTTCCATCAGCCGGTCCACGATTTCCTCCGCCGGCTGATCGGTTTCCACCAGGAACTCCTTGAAAAAAGAATTACCGTAAAGTGGTCGCACGCCGTGGACGGCGGTCAGGCGGTCGTGTAAATAATGGCTTTTGGCCAGGCACAGTTCGCCCAGCTCGGTGATACCCTGACGGCCAAGCGTGCACAGGTAAATCAACGAACTCAGGGCACAGAGGGCTTCATTGGTACAGATGTTGGAAGTCGCTTTTTCTCGCCGGATATGCTGTTCCCTGGTCTGCAGGGTTAACACGAATCCGCGCCGGCCTTCGAGATCAACTGTCTCACCCACAATGCGGCCGGGCATGTAACGAGCGAATTCCGCGCGCGCCGCGAAAATACCCAGCAGTGGACCGCCGAAACCCTGGGGCATCCCCAGGCCCTGACCCTCGCCCACGCAGATATCAGCTCGGTATTCACCAGGCGGTGCGATAACGCCCAGGGACAGGGGATCCACGACCGCGATCAGCAAAGCGTTACGCTGATGCACAATGGCTTCAATGGCGTCCATGTCTTCCAGATTGCCGAAGAAATTTGGTTGAGAAACAGCGACGCAGGATGCCTCCTCTTTCAAAAGATTTTTCAGGGCATCCAGATCAAGCGTACCGTTGGAACTGGGACACTTGATTAATTCAATGCAACAATCGCGGGTATATGTTTTTACGACCCGTTGATAAAAAGGGTGAATCAAATCCGATAAAATAATCCGGTTCTTGCCTTTGATTGCATCAGCCATGTGACAGGCCTCGGCCAGGGCGGTGCCGCCATCATACATGGAGGCATTGGCGACTTCCATGCCGGTCAACTGGCAGACCGCGCTTTGATATTCAAAGATCGCCTGCAGGGTTCCCTGCGATACCTCGGCCTGATACGGCGTGTAGGCGGTGTAAAATTCACTTCGGGAAATGATGCTGTCAACCACGGCCGGCAGGTAATGGTCGTAAACACCGGCGCCCAGGAAAGAAACAAAATCCTGCTGGCTGCGGTTCACTGCGGCCAGATTTTTGAGCAAGGAACGCGCCTCATCCTCCGCCATGGCGGCCGGCAAACCAACCGGCTCTCGGTTCTGAATTGATGGTGGAATAATCTGATCCAGCAGGACTTGAAAAGAAGAAATGCCCAGTCGTTTTAATATTTCCTTCTCATCCTGCGGGGTAAGGGGCAGGTACTGCATCAGTGACCGGAGATAATTTCCCGGTATTGCGCCGGGGACAGAAGTTTTTCCACTTCGGCCTGATTTTCGATCTTAATTTTGAAAAGCCAACCGCCGCCGTAAGGATCTTTGTTGATCAGCGAAGGATCCTTGACCACCGCTTCGTTGACCGCGATCACCTGACCGCTGAGCGCGGCGTAGAGATCGCTGACGGCCTTTACGGCTTCAATCGTGCCGACGGCTTCACCGGCCTTAATCTGACGGCCAACCTTAGGGGGCTCCACCATGACGATATCTGATAATTCGGACTGCGCATAATCCGTTATGCCTTCGGTCGCCGTATCGCCTTCAATCTTGATCCATTCATGATCTTTGGTGTATTTGACGCCATCAATTATGTTCGCCATGCTTACCTCCCTGGTTATTTATGACTGGCTTGTTTATAAAATGGACCCTTGACGACCACCGCGTTGATCGGCTCTTTGCTCTGTATTTGAAGGTTGGTTCCGACTTCACAGCCCGCAATCTCCACATAGCCCATACCAATGCCTTTTTTCAGAGAAGGCGAATACGTGCCGGAAGTTACATGTCCTGCTTTACGGCCCTGATGAAAAATATCCTGATGAGGACGGGGTATGCCCGCCCCGATGATCTCAAATCCGATCAGCTTTCTCGCCAGTCCCTGCTCCTTGATTTTCAGAAGTGCTTCCCGGCCGATGAAATCACCTTTATCAAACTTGGTAATCCAACCCAGCCCGGCTTCCAGGGCATTGGTGGTTTGATCAATGTCATTGCCATAAAGGCAGTATCTCATCTCAAAACGGAGGGTATCCCGGGCACCCAGCCCGACCGGTTTAATGCCAAAATCCCGACCGGCTTCAAACACAAGATCCCACAGCTGGTGGGCGTGGGTATGGTCAGCGTACACTTCAAAACCATCCTCGCCCGTGTAACCGGTGCGCGAAAGAAGAACCGGGATATCCTTAAGCTTTACCTCTGCGGCCCAGTAATATTTCAGCTCCCCGAGATTAAAGTCAACCAGCCGCTGCATTACCGCTTCCGACTTCGGTCCCTGAATTGCCAGCTGGGCGATGGTGTCGCTGATATTATCAATGGTAACATCAAATTTTTTGTTCTGCAATATCCACTGGTAATCTTTTTCCGTGTTGGCTGCGTTCACAACGAGGAAAACCCGGTCAGGTAAATTGTAAACCAGCAGGTCATCCACGACACCGCCATGGGGATAAAGCATGGCCGAGTACTGGACCTGATTCACGCTCAGCTTGGTTATGTCGTTCGTGGTGATGTAATTGACGAACTGCTGACGCTGGCTGCCCCGGATGACTATTTCTCCCATGTGCGATACGTCAAACACACCCACGCCGGTGCGAACCGTGTTGTGCTCGGCAATAATGCCTTCATACTGAATCGGCATTTCAAAACCCGCGAATTCCACCATCCGGCCATGACCGGCCAGATGTTTTTCATAAAAAGGAGTTTTCTTAACCATGGCGAATTATACCAGTTTTTCAGTAAAAGTCAATAAGAACCTAACGAACCAGCACGGCGGTCTTTTTGTCCCGGACCGACCGCTGGGCATAACGGTATTCCAACAATACAATGTACCGGCCGGTCACTATCTTCCCGGATTCGGTCTGCCCGTTCCAAAACATTGTACCGCGCTTTGATGTAACCATAAAGTCACGGCAAAGATCCCGGATCAACGTCCCCCGGGTATCAAAAACCGAAATTGACAACCGGCCGCCCGCGGCCGGCAGGCGATAATCAATTTGCAGGAAATCGTCGATGTTGTCGGCGTTGGGAGAAAAAACCGGCGGTGAGAGCGTTAACCGACCGACCGATTCCGAGACCTTGATGTCTTTGAAGATTTGATTGTCTGTCTGGTTAATATCTGGTTCATAGTTTATCCAGAATCCCATTGTGTGCGCTCCCGCAGAAGGCTGGCGGTATGTCCAGGAAAAAATCGCACTATCGCCCGGCGAAAGCAAAGTACCGCTGATGCTTGCCCGGCATTCGGTTGGATCTATAAGCCGGTTGTGGTTTTGATCTTCATAGATTATCAAATGGTAATCACCGGCAATCCGCAAGCCGGTGTTTTTAATCGCAATTTTCACCCCGGCATCTTCACCCACCTGGATGGAAGATGGATAGAACTGAACTGACGCCGGATTTAATGAAAGATCATAGGCTTCTGAGACGCGGTTTGCCCGGCCGGGGGTGCCGCCACTCGTATCCAGGGACGGATGCCAGTTGGAAATTGTGTCCGAAACCTCGAAGTCGATCCGCTCCCAGGCAATGCCGTCACCGGCATCGGTTGGGAAATTATCTTCCACTCCGGGTGTACCAAATGAGGTGGTGCAGGCCAGACCAGGCCGGAAAATGATCAGCGGATCATTGTTGGCCAGACCGTCGCCGATGGACGTGTCATCCGTGGTCAAGATCAGAGTTGAATCCGGCAGATGATAGGGCTGGGAAAAAATCGTGTCCGGCCGGAGATATTCCCGGTCCAGAATCAGGGCATAAGAGTGTGGATAAATGATCGTGGTTCGGATCCGCACCCCGGGGTATTTCACCAGCAGAGTATCATTGAACCAGGGGCAGATTGAATCGGCCGGACAGTCAAAATCGCTTAAGTAATAGCCGGTCAGGTCAACACTCAGGGAATCATCATTGTATATTTCGATATATTCATTGCGGTCGCCGCAGGTATTTTCCGGACCGCGGGCATTGGCCATGACCTCGGTGATAACAATGCGTTCGGTGATGAAAATAAATAATAACCCCATGGACACTCCGCTTCAGCATAATTAAATATCACGGATTGTCAAGCCTGTTTTTTAAAAAACGCTGGTGGGATGAAAAATCTATTTATTCAGTCCAGCGATCAGGTCGCCGACAAAATGAGTTATCACCACCACGATGATGGCAATCAGCAGGTGCTCGGCCGCCACCGGCCAGGGATTTCCTTGCTGTTCCCGGCCCATGGAGAAACTGAAAATCGTGATCAAAGACAGGCCCCAGATGACGCTGATGATAATCGCTGTTGAAAGGGGAAATATCAGCACCGGCACCAGAAAGGTCATGGCAAAAATGAATTTGGTGAAAAAGGTCATGATCGTTGATTCCCAGATTTCACGGCCCGTATGCTTGTTTTCCGACTCTTCGGAGATATGAATTCCCAGAGCATCGGAAAAAGCGTCGGCAATGGCAATGGTCAAAATGCCGCTGATAACCGCCAGCAGCGAATGCGTGCCCGAGTGAAGACCAACCATCAATCCGAGGGTGGTGATAAT